>CAXMPL010000186.1:0-6666 GCA_964195125.1 uncultured Kiloniellales bacterium
GTGCGTCGCAGTCGTCTCGAGCGTGCGCTGGAAGTCGCCACCGACATGCTCCTCAGCGACGAGGAGACCTCGGGAGCGCGGCGAGTAGCGGCCGACTACCTGCTGGCGACAATGGATCGAGACGATCGGGAGACGTCCGCACGTCGGCTGCTCGAGATCGGGGGCACCGACAGGACGACAGACGGCTAGGAAGCGCCGAGCTGCGGTTCGACCGACGCTCAGACGGTCGAACAGCGGATGGCGAGAACTTCTGCTCGGGATCTGTGGGCACCGGAGCCTTCTTCCCGGACAGCGCCCCCACATACACCCCAGCGAGCACGATGGCACCACCGATGATGAGCCCCCCGCCGATCGATTCGTCGAAGGCGGTAGCGGTCATCACATCGGGCGAAAGTCCGCCTGGGAACAGGCGCGGTGTCGTCACCCAGCGAGCCTGCCCGGACGACAATGGGCGGGCCCCGTCCCCGGGAGGCCCTGCTGTGGTCAATATCAGAACGTCGGTGGCATTCGATGCGCGACGCGTCGTCGTGTGGTCGGATCTCGCCGACATCGACTCCCATGTGGAGTGGATGCGGGATGCCACCGCCATCCGCTCCCCATCGACAGCCGAATTCGGAGTCGGCACGACTTTCGAGGCAGATACCGTTGTGGGTCCGATTCACCTGGTCGACCAGATGGAGATCACCGAATGGCGTCCCGGAGAAGCCATCGGGGTGCGACATGTCGGGGTCGTGATCGGCGACGGCCGCTTCACATTGGAGGAGTTGTCGTCGAATCGGACCCGGCTCGTCTGGCATGAGCGCCTCCGGTTTCCGTGGTGGCTGGGCGGCGTGATCGGGGAGCGTATTGCGGCGCCGATGCTGCGGGCGCTCATGCGTGGGAACCTCCGCAGATTCGCTGCCCGGCACGCCTGAAGGTATGGCACCACACCAGCCCGGGTGATACGGCGCCAACCCTGGTGATAATGGTGCGCAGAGAACACCAGGTTTCTGGTGCTCGATGTCGAAATGGGCCCTGCCCATTCGTCGTATTGATGTAAGGCATCCCAAGCGAAAGGGAGACAGATGCCGCGATATGCAGCCCTCATCTACGGAGAGGAGCCGACGTCACCGCCCACCGACGCGGAGGTTGGCCAAGTCATTGCCGATTACACGGAATGGGGCGAGAAGGGCGAGGCCGCCAAGGTCATCCTCGGCGGCGAAGCGCTCCACGACACGAGCACCGCCACCACGGTCCATGTCGAAGGGGGCAAGGGTGGGGAGATCATGACCACCGATGGTCCATTCGCCGAAACCAAGGAAGCGCTCGGCGGTTTCTACTTGCTCGAGGCCGCCGATCTCGACGACGCCATCAAGTGGGCCTCGCAGATCCCAGGCGCCTGGTACGGCCACATCGAGGTGCGACCCATCATGGAGTTCGACGAGGAGATGTGAACCTCGCCGAGACGTTACGGATCGAGGGTGGCCGAATCCTGGCCACCCTCATCCGTTACACCGGTGACTTCCACCTTGCAGAGGACGCCCTCCAGGAGGCCACCGTCGTAGCGCTGGAACGCTGGAGCGACGACGATCTCCCGCCAAATCCCGGCGCCTGGCTGATGACTACCGCAAGGAACAAGGCACTCGACCGTCTTCGCCGTGAGGCGAAGCGCTCCGCCAAGGAGGAAGAGGCTATGCGGCTCTTGGATGAAGCGCCCCCGCCACCCGACGATCGCGACGACCGTCTCCGACTGCTGTTCACCTGTTGTCATCCGGCGATTGCACCGGTCTCGCAGATTGCGCTGGCGCTCCGCACCATTTGTGGCCTCTCCACCGACGAGATTGCCCGCGTCTTCCTGGTGAAGACCCCGACCATGGCGCAGCGGATCAGCCGCACCAAGGCCAAGATCGCCGATGCCCACATCGCGTACCGAGTACCGGCCGACCACGAGCTGCCGGAGCGGCTGGTACCCGTGCTGGTGACGGTGTACGCGGTGTTCACCGCGGGTCACCACGCCCCGACCGGCAGGTTCGACGCCAGGGTGGATCTGGCCGATGAGGGAATTCGCCTGGCCAGGCTGCTCACCGAGCTCATGCCGGATGAACCGGAGTGCTGGGGACTGCTGGCGCTGACCTTGGCGACCAACGCCCGTCGCGGTGGGCGGCTCGATGAGTCGGGCGACATGGTGCTCCTCGCCGATCAGGACCGCAGCCGCTGGGATCATGCCGCCATCACCGAAGCCGACGAGATCATCGATCGGCAGCAGAGTCGCCGCCTTGCAGGACCGTTTCAGATACAGGCGGCGATTGCCGTTCTCCACGGCATGGCTCCCAGCTATGCAGAGACCAACTGGCAGGAGATCAGCGAGCTGTACCGCACCTTGGAGGCAATGCAGCCGACGGTGGTGGTGCGGGTCAACCGGGCGATCGCAGAGGCGGAACTGTACGGCCCGGAGGCTGCGCTGATCTTGCTGGATGATGTGGACTCGGATTGGCACTACCTGTGGGTGGCTCGCTCCGACCTGCAACACCGTCTTGGCCAGACCGAAGGGGCCAGCAGAAGTCTGCACCGTGCGCTTGCCGCCGAAATGAACGACTCAGACCGAGCCCTCCTCGAACAGCGGCTCGCAGAGTTGGACGCTCGGGGATAGCCGTTCGGCCTACAAACGACTTGTGTCCGGTGATATCCGACTTTGTGTCGGGCCGCCGACCGGTTTCACTTATCCCAACCAGCAGGGCTGGAGGGCCGTTTGTCGACCAACTTGATCCACTATTTACCGGTGATCACGACGGCTGTCGCCGCCGCGTTCTTTCGCGTCTTGTGGCTTCACTGGCGACGCAATCCATCCGCAAGGTACGTGATGTGGTGGATGATCGGCGTTGGCCTGTTCGGGTTGGGAACGCTCACCGAGGCGTTGACCACCATTTTCGGCTGGCAGGAACCCATCTTCCGTACTTGGTACATCGCAGGCGCGTTGCTCGGTGGAGCGCCGCTGGCCCAGGGCACCGTTTACCTGCTGCTGCCGAGGCGGATCGCCGATCGACTGGCGGTAGCTCTCGTCACCTATGTCGCCATCGCCGCGGCATTCGTCGTGGCGACTCCGATCATCTCCGAGCTTGTAGAACCGAACCGGTTGTCAGGAGAGGTGATGGCGTGGCAATGGGTGCGTCTCTTCTCGCCTCTTATCAATCTGTATGCCGTCGTGTTCTTGATCGGTGGGGCGATCTGGTCGGCATGGCGGTACTGGCGCGTCGGCGATGCCTCGTCGCGGGTGCTCGGGAATATTTTGATAGCAGTCGGAGCGATCCTGCCCGGCATCGGAGGCGGATTTGCTCGCGCCGGAGCCATCGAGGTCCTATATGTCATGGAGCTGATAGGGCTGCTGCTGATTTGGGCCGGCTACCGGGCCATCTCAGGGGATCGGGTGATCTCGATCCACCGGTCGCAGAAGCAAAAGGCTGCGCCCCTACAACGACCAGAGGTGACTTCGTGAAACCAAGAAACAGCTTGATGACGCTCGCCGTTGGTTTGACTGTCGTGGCTGCTGCCTGCAGCAGCGGAACAAGCACGACGACCACTGCCGATCAGCCAACCACATCGTCTTCGACCACCACCGTCACGACACCCCAGACGACCACGACGATCCCCTCCGATCAACGAACGTTTGTGGGCGCCGACGGGGTTGAGACCACGATCGGCGACGTGTCACGGATCGTGTCGCTCAACGGCGATCTCACCGAGATCATCTTCGAGCTCGGCTTCGGGGAAAATGTTGTCGGCGTGGATGTCACCACGACGTACCCCCCGGAGGCAGCGGCTTTGAACGATCAAGGTCAAACGGTCGGGTTCGCCCAGCAACTCGCTGCGGAGGCGGTGCTCCGGTTTGAGCCGACACTGGTGATCGGCGATCAGCAGGTGGCGCCACCGGAGGTGCTCGAGCAGCTGCGCGGCGCGGGGACACCCGTCGTGATCCTGGAGACCCAGACCACGCTCGATGGTGTCGAGACCAAGATCCTTGAGGTGGCTGAAATCCTGGGGGTGCCCGACGAAGGAGGCGAGTTGGCGCAGCGGGTGATGGGTGAGATCGACGCTGCTCGCGCCTTGGCCGCAACCGACGATTCCGACCCCAAGATCGCGTACGTGTACGTGCGGGGCCCACAGGTCGTGTTCCTGTTCGGCGCGGGAATGCCGACGCAGGGAATGATCGAAGGTGCCGGAGCCATCGATGCAGGAGCCGAGGCGGGGGTGTTCGGACCGGCACCGTTGACCCCGGAGGCGCTGGTAGCGGCAGCCCCGGATTTGATCGTGCTGCCCGAGGCGGGCCTGGCGGCCCTAGGCGGAATCGAAGCGTTCCTCGAGCTTCCCGGTGTCGCCGAGACACCTGCTGCCCAGAACGACGCTTTCCTCGATTACGACGAGGCTTACTTCTTCAACCTCGGTCCCCGCGCCGGGCAGGCGCTCGACGAGTTCGTCCGCGACCTATATCCCGAAATCGGCGGTTGACCGACCAACAGGAACCCGCGCAGACAATCGACCCGTTTGCCTGGCGACGACGCTGGGTGGCACCGGTGGTCGGAACGGGTCTCCTGGTCACGGCCTGGGCGGCACTGTCGTTCGGGGCCGTTTCAGTTCCTTTCGACGAGGTGTTGGGTGTGCTGGCCCGCAAGATCGGACTGGATGCCTTTGCCGAGCCGTCGCGCCAGGCCGAGGGAGTCGTATGGGGCATTCGGATGCCGCGATTACTCCTCGCCTTCGCAGTAGGGGCTTCGCTGGGGCTGGTCGGCGGTGTTCTCCAGGGCCTGCTGCGAAACGACCTCGCCGATCCCCACCTCCTCGGGATCGGCCCCGGTGCCGCCATCGGCGCCGCGATCGGATCGGCGGCAGGAGGCATCCAGGGCGCCATCGCCGGTGGGGTGGCTGCCGGCGTCATCACCGCGTTTGCCATAAGGAGAATGTCGAGGCGAGCGACGATCGACCCGACGAGGATCATTCTTTCCGGCGTCGCGCTCGGTGCCGCCCTGTTCGCGTGGGTGGGCTTCGTGGTCTTTACGGCTGACCGAGCGACCATGCCCCCGATGGAGTTCTGGCTGCTCGGGAGCTTGACCGGGTCGACCTGGCGGGCACTGGGCACCGCGATCGGATTCCTGCTCATAACCGCGATCGCCATGGTGGCGTCGGCACGCCTCCTCGACGTCATAGCGCTGGGCGAGGCCGACGCCAGACATCTCGGTATCGACGTCGATCTGGTTCGTACGGTCCTCCTCATCGCCGCCGGGGCCGCCGTCGGCGCCACCGTGGGCGCTGTCGGGGTCATCGCGTTCGTAGGACTCCTGGTGCCCTTCGCCCTCCGCCGCGTGACTGGGCCGTCACACCGCCACCTATTGCTGGCGGCCATCGCCACCGGAGCGTTGTTCGTCGCCGCTGCGGATCTCGTCGCTCGCCTGGCCCTTGAACCGGTCGAGATCCCCGTTGGCCTGGTAACGGCCGCGATCGGCGGACCGGTGTTCTTGTGGCTCCTCACGAGGCGACACGATGCCTGAACCCGCGGTCGCGGCGACCTCGCTCACTTACCGCGTCGGCGACGCCACCCTGGTTTCCAGCGTTGACTTCACAGCAGCAAGAGGCGAGCTGGTCGCCGTAATCGGGCCAAACGGAGCCGGAAAATCCACCCTGCTCAATCTGCTGTCAGGGGACCTGCAACCCAGCGAGGGACAGGTTGTCCTCGACAGCGTCGACATCGCAGATGCTTTGCCAGGGGACCTCGCGTTGGTGCGCTCGATGCTCACTCAGCGAACCCCGGTCGACATCCCATACACCGCGGCGCAGGTCGTCAACATGGGACGTTTTCCGCACCGCCGAGACGAAGCCAACAGCGCCGAGCGTGACTCCGCGGCAGTCGCCGAAGCCATGGACCGCACCGACACATCTCGGTTCGCCGGCCGCGTGTATGCAACCCTGTCCGGGGGAGAGCGCACCCGCGTTTCGTTGGCCAGAGTGTTCGCGCAGAAGACGCCGATCGTGTTCCTCGATGAGCCCACGACTGCTCTTGACGTCGCCCATCAAGAGCGGATCATGGGTGAGACCGTCCGCCTCTCCCGAGAACAACGAGCCGTCGTCGTGGTTCTCCACGACCTCAACGCGGCGGCCGTGCACGCCGACCGAATCGTGCTCATGAACCAGAGCGAAGTTGTGGCGGGCGGACGGCCACGCGAGGTGCTCCACGAAGCTCTCCTCTCTGAGGTCTACGCCCAGCGGATGGTGGTAGTCGATCACCCGTTCCGGGACTGCCCACTCGTGCTTGCCGCCGATGGATCACCATGACCGCAGCGACGGCAGTCGTTCGAACCGACTGAGCCGCTATCCACAGGCGAGCGGAGCGCTCGTCTCTTCACAGCCTTCGGCGACAGTGACTACGGTTGCCTGCATAGAGAGCCAAGCCAGCACACGATGAGTGACTCGCCTCCGTTCCGAGCCGATCATGTCGGCAGCTTCCTCCGACCTGCGTCGGTGCGAGAGGCCCGGCAGGCTCGCGCCGAGAATCAACTCTCCGCCGACGAGTTGCGTTCGGTCGAGGACGAGGCCATCGGCGAGCTTGTCATGCGTGAAGAGAGCACCGGGCTGCGGGGGATCACCGATGGCGAATACCGAAGGAGGTTCTTCCACACCGACTTCCTGGAACAGCTCGAC
>CAXMPL010000187.1:0-2765 GCA_964195125.1 uncultured Kiloniellales bacterium
TGACTCGCGACTCGCGACTCGCCATTACCCTCGCCTGTATGCGACTTGGGATCAACCTCGGATACTGGGGCACGGCTGTCGCTGAGGATTCGAGCATCATCACCGAAGTCGAGAAACTCGGCTATCACTCGGTGTGGACGGCAGAGGCCTACGGCTCCGATGCATTGACGCCGCTGGCGTTTCTGGCCGCCCGCACCAAAACGATCAAACTGGGGGCCGGCATCATGCAGATTCCGGCGCGGTCGCCGGCGATGACCGCTATGACCGCCGCCACCATCGACCAGATGTCGAACGGCAGGTTCCTGCTGGGACTCGGCGTCTCCGGCCCGCAGGTCGTCGAGGGTTGGCACGGCCGGCCATACGGCAAGCCGCTCGGGATCACCCGCGAATACGTCGCCGTCGTCCGCAAGGCGCTCGCCCGTGATGAGCCCGTTACATTCGACGGCGACTACTACCAGATTCCCTTTCACGGCGACGGTTCCACAGGGTTGGGGAAGCCGTTGAAGCTGATGGTGAAACCGAAGAACCCGCACCTCCCGATCTACCTGGCCGCCATCGGACCCAAAAACGTTCGGCTCACCGCCGAGATAGCGGACGGCTGGCTGCCGCTGTTCTACTCGCCGGAAAGAGCCAAGGGCATCTACGGGTCGCTCCTCGACGAAGGGTTCGCCGCCTCCGGCGATGCGGAGAAGTCCGCGCGCTTCGACATCGCGGCATCGGTTTTCGCCTCGGTCACCGATGATCTCGACCGCGCCAGGCTCGAGTCGAAGCCGATGCTGGCGCTGTACATCGGGGGCATGGGAGCAAAGGGGAAGAACTTCTACAACGACCTGGCCAAACGGTACGGGTACGAGAAGGCTGCCGAAGAGATCCAGGAGCTGTATCTCGACGGCAAGAAGATGGAAGCGCTGAGGACGGTTCCCGACGACCTGGTCGATGAGCTGAGCCTCATCGGTACCAAGGAGCGGATCGCCGATCGCCTCGACGTGTGGCGCCAGGCTGGGGTGACCACGCTGATCCTGAACTCGACCGATCCGAAGACGCTGCGGACCCTGGCCGAACTCGTCCTCTAGAGGCTCCGCAAATGGGGCGCGATCAGGTCACTGTCGGCAACGCCATTTGCGGAGCCGTGGCCCGAGCGGCCCGCCGCGAAGCGGCAGGAGCGGGAAAACAGAGGCGAGGCAAAAGCCGAGCCGGGGCCCGAGCGGCCCGCCCCGGAGGGGCAAGAGCGGGAAGCACAGCACAACCGAGGTTGGGTGGGCCGTCGGCAACGCCATTTGCGGAGCCGTGGCCCGAGCGGCCCTGGTCACCTATCGGTGCGCGCTCTTAGCAAGCGCTCGTTACCGCCGACCGGTCGTAGGCTCCGCCGATGCGCCGGAGGCAACCGCTCGCGACCCTGATCTTGCTCGCCCTCGTCGCCGCGGCGTGTAGCCAGGCGGAGACCACCACCACTGCTACCTCGCCAGACACATCTACCCCGCCAGCCACGGTCACCACAACCACAACGTCCGCCAATACGGCGCCGAGATCAACCGTGGGGGCGGCCGGCATCGGCGACGAGTACTACCCGACGCTTGGCAACGGCGGGTACGACGTCGACCATTACGACCTCGACCTGTTCTACGACCCCGACGACAACATGCTCGACGCCGCCGTCATCATCACCGCCATCGCCACCCAAGATCTGACCGCGTTCAACCTCGACTTCACCGGTTTCGACATCGTTGACCTGCGAGTCGGCGACCTGCCGGCCAGGTTCGAGCGCAACGGGGGCGAACTCACCATCACCCCGGACGTCCCGATCGCCTCCGGCGACCGATTCGACATCACCATCGCCTACACCGGCAATCCCACTGCCGCCAGCTCCCCCGCCTTCGATCGGGTGGCCATCGGTTGGCGAGAAGGTCCGGAGGGTGAGCAGTACATCGTCGCCGAGCCCGACGCTGCCCACACCTGGTTCCCTTCAAACGATCATCCGCTGGACAAGGCCACCTTCTCCTTCCTTGTCACCGTCCCCGATGGGTACGCCGTCGGGGCAACCGGAGAGTTCCTCGGCATCGAACCCGGACAACAGATCGGGGAGACGCTTTCCTACGCATGGGAGATGTCAACACCGATGGCGCCCTACCTGGCGACAATCGTCATCGGTGAGGGCTACCAGCTCGTCGAGGACCCGGTATCGACAGAGGCGGCCGGGATCCCTGTGCGCAACTTCCTTCCCGCCGACCTCGTTGCCAACCCACCAGACAGCCTGGATGACACCGGGGAGATGCTCACCGTGCTCGAGGAGGCGTTCGGACCCTATCCCTTCGACCGCTACGGCATCACCGTCGTCGGCGGGTACCCCGCTGCCCTGGAGAACCAGACGTTTTCGGTGTTCGGCAGGGTGATGGTCGACGCTCCGTTCTTTGAGTTCGTCCTGGTCCACGAGTTGGCCCATCAGTGGTTCGGGAACTCGGTCTCGGTCGCCCAGTGGAGCGACATCTGGCTCAACGAGGGCTTTGCTACCTACTCCGAGTTGTTGTGGATCGAACATCGCCAGGGCCCAGCCGTCTACGACCGGGTCCTCGCCGACCGCCGCCGGGCGGCGTCGACCGCCGACTATCCACCACCGGGCCTCCCACCCCCGACCGACCTGTTCAACGGTGGCGTCTACCAGCTGGGCGGGCTGCTCCTCGCCGACCTCCGTGACGAGATCGGCGACGAGGCGTTCTTCACCCTGCTCAGGACCTACGCCGCCGAGTTCGCCGACGGCAACGTTACGA
>CAXMPL010000188.1:0-7629 GCA_964195125.1 uncultured Kiloniellales bacterium
GCCCGTCGCTGAGAACGGAAGGTTCCCTACGAAGATGTTCATACTTGCTATGCCTCCTATGGCATTCCGACAGGCCACATTGGCCCGCCATTCGGCCGGGTTCATCAACCTACATCGAACCAGCCGAAGCCACTCGAGCGAGGGACGTCCCTAAGCGCCGGGAAGAGTAGTGGGATTCTCGGACTGGTGACGACACAATTCACAGCCGCCCATGCCAGCATGGACAACAGATGTACCGCCATGCCGACGACCTCGACCGAACCAGGGCGGCGATCGTAGCCAGGGACCTTGTGCCAACGGTATCCGCATATCTGACTCAGGACATCGCAGTGGCACTGCCGTTCGAGGATCTCGCCGGCTTCAAGACGCTGCTGAAACGATTCTTCTCCGATAGCTCGTGGACGGACGAAAACGACTCGGCCCTGGCTGCGGTGGTGACGCCGCATGTCGCCGAAGGCTGGTGGGAGCACGACCTCGGTGGAGGCATCACCGTGAGCTATGGGTATCAGGATGGGCGGTTCGTCCTCACCGCCAGCGGCGGTTCCGGAAATGCGCAGTCGCTCTTCGTCCATGCCTTCGAGGGGCCGGTGACACCCGAGGCGACGCCGCATCCCCGGAAGGTCCGGTTTGCCATCGGGGGCACGCCTTCCCCGGGCGAGTGGTACCGGAGGGGCGACCCCATCGAGGATCCCCGGCTAACCCGGCTCTTCGCCGAACCCGACGTGACCGACGTGATGGTTGCCGGGGATTTCGTCACTGTCGGCATCGACCGGTCTTGGGAGGACCGCCTCGAGCCACTCCTGGCGCTCGTCACCGAGCTGTACGGGGGCGATGACTCCATCGAGGCGCCGCAGCGGACAAGGGCAGAGCTGCTCGCCGAGGCCGGAAACACCACCTCCGCCATGGCCGACGAGCTCCATCTGCTCGACCCCGATGACGACAGCCATCGGGCGCGGCTGGAGGCTGCCCTCGATGACGAGTCCTCGACCGTTCGTCGGATCGCGGTTGCGATCCTCTCCGAGTCGAGTGATATCGCTTCCAGGAACGCTGCGATCGACCGAGGGCTCGCCGACGGTTCGCTGCTGGTCCGGCGCACCGCGCTCGACGTCGCCGGTGACACCGTCGACGAGGAGTTTCGGCCGGCATTCGACAAAGCCGCGGTGAATGACCCCGATGCGTGGAGCCGTTGGCGGGCGGTCAAGGCCATCGGCGCTATCGGCGTCGGACCAAGCCGAAGTGTGATCGAGTCGGCGCTCGATGACGGCGAGTTCCGGGTTCGCTTCGAGGCGGAACGGGTGCTCAGAGTCCAGAGTCCAGAGTCATGAGTCGAGAGCAAAACTGCACAGCTCAGCCGGCCTCACGATGAGGCCGGCTTTGCTGCTGAGGGCGCGGCGTTGAGCTTCTAAGCGGTGATGGCTTGGTCTGGGGTGTCGGTGTCGATGTCGGCGGGTTCTTCGCCGCGCAGCCAGAGACCGATTCCGAGCAGCCCGGCGGCGACGATGACAATTCCAATGATGAAACCCGTATTCCATGCAACCGGGTAGTCGCCGTAGGAATCCGGCGTACCGACCTTGAGCGCGGTAAGGACACCCCAGGTGATTGCCCCGAGCAGCATGCCCGAGCCGTATGCGATCGTCGCCGGCCGGGGAGCGAGCCGGATGGGCCAGGCGGCGAGGGCGATCAACAGCATCCCAACCCCCTCCACAGCCATCCACAGCATTGTCGCCCAAGTGATGAAGCTGACCACGACCCCGAGTCCGAGGACAATCACGCCAGCGATCCCAAGCCCCCCGAGGCCTCCGAGGCGTCGCCGCAGCCCGATCGTGGCTGCCAGGGTCAAAGCGCCAGCGACGACAACGTTTATCGACCAGATGAAGTATCCAGTGTTGCCGTTGCCGTCTGAGGCCTGGTCGAGCCAAAAGATGGCAATGGACACGACCCATAGCGCGCTGGCGACGATGGCGAAGAGCCCGGCGGTTTTGGTGAATTTGGTTGGCACGGCGATTCCTCCTCGTGGTGTAGAGGCGAACGCGTCTGCCATCAGGTCGGGGTCGCCGAAGCGATCCAGGGTTTTGCGCTGGGCGAGCTGGCTGTCGGTTCCCCGGGCTTCGAACCGCTCCACGGTGGAGTAGAGATGGTCCTCCATCTCGGCCACCAGATCCTCGACGTCGCGACGCCACCGCACCCGGGTGCGCATGGTGTCGAGGTAGCCGTCGATCAGGACGTACTCGGCCACGGGGATCCCTTCAACACACTGGCCACCGCATCTGAGAACTCTCCCCAGGCACGGCGCTGCTCGCCGAGCGCACCCCGGCCCCTGTCCGTCAGCCGATACGTGCGCCTTCTTCTTCCCTGCACCACCGACCACTCGCTCGATAGATAGCCGCCCTTCTCCAACCGATGCAAAGCCGGATACACCGTTCCCTCCGGGAGGTCGAACGTGTCATCGCTCCGCTCCCTGAGGTCGTCGATCACGGCGTACCCGTGCATGCCACCGTCGGAAAGGACGGCCAACAGCAGTAGGTCGAGATGCCCTTTCAGCGCCTGCCCTCTCATACCTAGCGACTCTATACTAAGAATAACTAGGTGTAAAGAGGAAGTCTTGAGTCATGAGTCGTCAGCAAGGCCCGCGGATTCCGGCTCACGACTCACGACTCTCTACGGTGTGTGTGCGTAGAAACGTTCTATGCCCGTCGCAGCCCGCAGGTCCTCGCTCGCGCGCATGGACCCGGGGCCAACCGGTATACCGGTAGCGTCGGCGAGCCGGTTCATCTGGTTGAAGTTTCCGATCACGGCAGCGGCTTCGACTGCCGCTGCGTCGCCGAGCACCTCGCGTAGCGCAGCTCGCGCCGCGACGAGGGATTCGCCGTCGGATCCGTGAGCGGCATCAACGAAGGCAACGAGCTGGCGACCGCCGTCCAGCAGTGGGTCAACCGTCGGGTCCGTGATTGACCTCGGATCCCAAATACGTCCTGTGGTCTCCGCGCTCCAACTGAGCATCGATGCATGCGCCAGTACTCAGTAGAAGCACTCGTTGATCTGCGAGGTGCGCGCCGCCACCAGCTCCATCTGGGTGCGATGCAAACCCTGGCGAAAGTCCGGGTCTCCCATCTCTCCGAGAGTCATGTACATCGCGTCAGACAGGTCCTGCCAGGCAACAGTCTCTGGGGGAACCAACGACACGGTCTGTGGGATGCTCACCATGAGCGCCATCGGCACAAATGACTTGCCAAAGACGAGGTCGGTCGGCGGAGCGGTTCGCGATGGCTCTCCCGGATCGGGGTCGGGCAGCGGCTCCAGCGGTAGCCCGAGGGCACGATGGAACATGTCGACCGCTGACAATCGAGCGAGCACGCCGATGATTTCCGCATAGGCCGGCATGTCGACGCCCTTGGCGGCAAGGCCTTCGACCCACTCGGCGCTGATCAGCGGCGAGTCGGCGGCGACGGTGCGCACAACCCCGGCCACGGCAGCGGGGAGCTCGTCACCGGAGCGCTCCCCCGCCATCGCCCGCCGCGCCTCGGCTGCGATCTGGACCCGCTCCTCGCCAGACCACCAGGTACCGGGGGCAGCAAGAAACGCCCACTCCTTTCGCATCGCTTCCTGGATCTCGGTTCGAATCGGGATCGGGGTATCCGCGAAGTTGAACGACATGGACGGTGACGATAACGACGCGGCTAGTTTCTGATGACGATGACCACCGTCCGCAACGACTCACGCACCATCTTCGGATGGGCGATGTACGACTGGGCGAACTCGGCGTACATCACCGCCGGCAGCCTGGTCTTCGCCATCCTGTTCAGCGACGTCATCTTCCCTTCGGACGGCGTGTCGATCGGCGGGGTCGCGGTCAGCGCCGAGGCCTTCTTCGCCATCGCCATCGGCGTCGGGGCGCTGCTTCTGTTCCTGGCCATGCCGGTGCTCGGCGCCGTCGCCGACCACACCGGCGCCAAGAAGAGGCTGCTGCGGTTCTTCGCATATATCGGGGCGGCCTTCGCCGTGCTCACCGCTATCCCCGGCGAAGGGGACCTGGTGCTCGCCGTTGTGCTGGCGCTGGTCGCCCAGATCGGTTTCGCTGCAGGCAACGTCATGTACGACGGGTTCCTCCCCGAGATCACCACACCGGATACCGTCGATCAGGTGTCGGCAAAGGGGTTTGCCTTCGGCTATGCCGGAGGAGGCCTCCACCTCATCCTCTCGGTGGGCCTGCTGCTCTTCGCAGACCAGCTCGGATGGAGCGACGGGACCGCGGAAAGGATCGTGATCGTCTCCGCTGGTATCTGGTGGGCCGGCTTTGCCACCTTCGCCTTCTCCCGACTGCACGACGCCCCGACAGCACCCGTCCTCGCGGAGGGAGCCGGGGACCGCCTCACCGCGTATGTCAGGATCGGGTTCCAGCGCACGTGGCATACGGCCCGAAATCTGCTCGGGTTCAAACAGCTTGCCCTGTTCCTGCTGGCGTTCCTGTTCTACAACGACGGGGTATCAACGGCGATCAGGATCACGCCCGTCTACGCCACCGAGACGCTCGCGCTCAGCGCGGAGGTCATCGCGGGGGCGTTTGTGGTCATCCAGCTCGTTGCCTTTGTTGGAGCGCTTGGATTCGGCTGGTTGGCCGGTGTCCTGGGAACCAAACGGGCCATCCTGGTTTCGATCGCGGGTTGGACCCTGGTCGCCTTCGGCGCCTTCCTGCTGCCGGCAGAACAGCCACTCGGCTTCCTCGGCTTCGGAGCGCTCGCCGGCCTCGTGCTCGGCGGCGTCCAGGCGTTGTCGCGCTCGCTGTATGCATCGATGATCCCGGACGATGCCTCGGCAGAATTCTTCGGCTTCTACTCGGTATTCTCTCGGTTTTCCGCGATCTTCGGACCGCTGATCTTTGCCGCCGTCGGGATCGCCACCGGATCGTCACGACTGGCCATCCTGTTCCTCGCCGTGTTCTTCGTTATCGGAGGGATCGTGCTGTCGCTCGTCGACGTCGAAGCGGGCAGGGCGGCAAGGAACCAGCCGCGAACCCTCGCCACCTGAGGCCCGTTGGGGTTAGACGCCAACGATTCGGTAGGTTGAACATGGTGACCAACCCGAAGACGCCGCCAACACCGCCATCCGGTGCCACCGACGCGCTGCAGCGGAGCCTCGGGTTGTACGCGGTGCTGACGATCTCCGTAGGTGCGATGATCGGGTCGGGGATCTTCGTCCTCCCAGGCCTCGGCTTCAAGATCGCGGGACCGGGGATCATCCTCGCCTTTTTCCTCGCCGGGCTGGTGGTGATTCCTGCTGCCCTCTCCCAGTCGGAGATGGCGACCGCCATGCCAGAGGCGGGCGGCACATACCTGTATATCGATCGCGCCATGGGCCCGCTGATGGGGACCATCGCCGGGTTCGGCGTCTGGCTCTCGCTGGTGTTCAAAGCGTCATTCGCCCTCGTCGGGTTGTCCGCATACCTCGAGTTCTTCTTCGAGCACGACGAGAGACTGGTTGCTGCTGCCCTCGCCATCGTTCTGATCATCATCAACCTCATCGGCGTCAAAGAGACCGCAGGGTTTCAGGCCGTCCTCGTCACCGTCGTGTTGCTACTCCTCGCGGGTTTTGTGCTCCTCGGCGCCCCCGACACGGAATCTGCTCGCTACGACCCCTTCCTCACCGATGGCATCAAGGGCCTGCTGTCTGCAACCGGTCTCGTGTTCGTCTCCTACATCGGGGTAACCCAGGTGGCCAGCGTCGCCGAAGAGGTAAAGCGCCCCGGGCGTAACCTCCCGCTCAGCATCCTGACCTCTGTAGCCATCGCCATGGTGCTCTATCCGGCGGTGGTGGCCGTGATGGTCGGAGTGACCCCAGCCGATGAGCTCGCCAGCACCGAGACACCGCTGCTGACCGCGGCACAGCAGTTTCTCGGGTCGGCTGGTATCTACGTCGTAGCCGGGGTCGCCGTGCTCGCCTTGGTATCGATGGCGAACGCCGGCATCATCTCCTCGTCCCGCTACCCCCTCGCCATGGCGCGCAACTCCCTCGCCCCCGGTTTTCTGGCCAAGGTGGGAACCCGGTCCCACGCACCGTTCGCCTCCATCCTCGTCACCGGCAGCGTCATGATCCTTCTCGTGCTCTCCCTCCCGTTGTTGGAACTCGCCAAGCTCGCCTCCGCCTTCCAGCTGCTCATATTCGCCTTGGTAAACCTGGCGCTCATCGCATTCCGAGAAGCCGATCTCGACTGGTATCGACCCAAGTTTCACTCGCCCTGGTACCCGGTCCCGCAGGTCTTCGGGATCATCGCCTCGATCCTTCTCCTCACCCAGATGGGCGTTCTGCCCACCACCGGGGCCGCCCTGTTCATCGTCGCCGGGATCCTCTGGTATCGGGCGTTCGGGAGGTCGAGGGCCGTCAAGGAGTCGGCGGCACGGGACGCGCTCCGGGCGAGAGCAGATGATCGACTAGCCGAGTTGACCGCCGCACAGGTCGCCTCCGGAGGGCGTCAGCACATTGCCATTCTCATCAGGCGACCGACCCGACCTGCTCGGCAGCACACCCTGTTCCGGCTGGCACTGCGGCTGAGCGTCTCCCCAGGCGGCAAGATTCACGTCATCAACTTCGACACCTCGATGGCCAACCTCATCCCCCCCAAGGAGGACCAGGCCGAGGCCGACCGGCTTGGCGTCGAGGTCACCGTGGCTCAATACACCGACGAGGACCGGCGTGGAGAGGTTCACCGCTACGTGGAGAACGAGGGCGTCGACCTGTTCATCGCCGACCTGCCCCAGGATCTGCGGGCAACGAGAGAGGTCACCCGGGATCTGCAGTGGCTTCGCGAACACCTCACAAGCGATTCGGTGTTCCTGCGCAATCGGGTCGTGGAGAACATCGACACGATCTCGGTGCTCGGCACCGGCGGCCCATACGACCCGGTCAAGATCGGGATGGCAGACCACATCGCCCGGTACGAGGATGCGACGATTCGCTTCGTACATTTGATCGCACCCGATGCGCCGCCCGCGCAGGTCGATGCCATCCGCGACTACCACGAGCGGCTGGGCGCGGCGCTGACCGTGCCCTGGGATGATCTCATCCGCCCTACCGAGGATCTGGTATCGACGCTCACCGAGTTGTCGCGCGGCGCCAACCTGGTGATCCTCGGCGCCCCTACCCATCGCTTTCACGTCGTGACCGATCTCGCCGACCGGATAAGCGAAGCCGTCGACTGCCCTGCCCTTCTCGTGCATACACCGTTTCTGGAAAAGCCAAACGCCGTGGTGAGAGCGGTGCAGTGGTTCATTTCGTGAATTGGGAGTTCGCTCGCTGCGCTCGCTTCCAGTTCCCAGTTCGCTCGCTGCGCTCGCTTCCAGTCACCAGTGGTCAGCCAACATCGGTCCGACACGTAACTGGTAACTGGTAACTGGTAACTGGTAACTGGTAACGGGTAACTGGTCCCTGGTAACTGGTAACGGGTAGTAACTAGTACCTGCTGATTTGCGGCTACTTTGCTGAAAGCCCTTAAGCGCTAGCGAAAAATCACCTAGGTCGAACGCACTAAAACACGCAGAGTGTTCAAGGTCGAGGCCTCGCTTGTCGATATTCTGGGGTGAACCGGTGGGATGGCCGGCGGGGTACGTTGTACCAATATGCGGGGTGGTTCACAGA
>CAXMPL010000189.1:0-4374 GCA_964195125.1 uncultured Kiloniellales bacterium
GTGACGATCTGGATGTCGTTCCATCGTGGGAGCTGTGTGTGGGGAACCCCCATGGCTGTTGATGGCCCGTGCGGACCGCTTTCGAACATCGCGCCCTCGGCCAGCTGGCGGATATCGTCAACGTGTACCTCGTTGGGCGAACCGGTGTAGTCCTGATACAGCCCCTGGTAGGCATCGAGGTCGTAGAGCTGCGGATAGTCCTTCTCCCAGGCAGCGATCTCGTCGGCATCCACCCACACCGCGTCGTCCTCGATCCAGGCGGTGAACTTCTTCAACCGTTCCTCGTTGTGGAACTCGGAAATCCCGGTCTTATACCGATAGTCCCAGCGGTGGGTGCCGCAGATGAGGTTGTGCCCCTCAACGGAACCGTCGGCCAGCAGAGAGCCGCGGTGCATACAGCGCCCGTACAGCACCGAGATGCCGTCGTCCTCCTGCCAGCGAACTACGACCAGGTCGACACCTTCAACCCTGGCATAGGTTGGGATCAGCGCGAGGTAATCACTCAGTGGACCTATTCGTTCCGAGCGCAAGGTCACCTCCGATTGGACAGGATGCTAAGGGCGATTCGGACCTGTCAGGACGAAACCTGATACGGGCGCAGCGCCTCGATCATGGCTCGAGGGAACCGAAGCGGGCGTCCCTCCAGGTTGGTCACCGCCGCAGAGAGCTTCTGATCCACCAGCACTTCGTCTCCGCGCAACAGGCGCTGGTGCCAGTTTGTCATCACCCGCGTGTATCCGAGGACCTCGGTCTCGACAACCAGATGATCCCCTCCCGCTGCCGGTTTGAGGAATTTGGTTGCGATTTCGGTGACAAGGATCAACACCCCGTCCTCCATCATCCCCTGCAGCGTGTAGCCGGCGTCCGCCAGGACGGCGATCCTCGCCGTCTCGAAGTACTGGATGTAAACCGCATGGTTGACATGGTTGTACGGGTCGAGCTCGTAGAACCGGACGTCGATGTCGAGGCGGTGCGCCATGGCGCAGGAACCTAATCGAAGTCGTGCTGACGCCACGCCTCGTATACGGCGATCGCCGCCGCGTTGGCCAGGTTGAGGGACCGTCCACCAGAGGCGATCGGGATGACAAGCCGGTCGGTGACCGCCTCGTGGCTGAGTACCTCGTCGGGAAGACCGTCTGACTCTCTACCGAACAGCAGCGCATCACCGTGGCGATATTCGACTTCGGTGTAGCGCAGGGTCGCGTATTGGCTGAAGGCAAATACCCGGCTCGGGCTCACGTCGTCGAGGAAGGCATCGAACGAAGGGTGGATCGACACGTCGGCGTATTCGTGATAATCGAGGCCGGCGCGCCGCAGCCGGGTGTCATCGAGATCGAAACCGAGCGGTTCGATGAGGTGGAGGTCATTGCCGGTGTTGACCGTGAGTCGCATCAGGTTGCCGGTGTTGGGAGGAATCTCCGGCCGGTGGAGGACCACGTGGAGCGAGGCGCTCACTCCGTCGCTCTGGCGGACTTCTCCATCAGCAAGATGAATGCAAGGGCCGTATCCTTCGACTGAATGGTCTGCGCTGCCGCCCAATGCTCGGCGAGAGTTTTACGAATGTATTCAGTGAGTTCGCCGTGCAGGCGCCACATGTAAGGAACATCCGATCTGTGCGGCGGTCTCGCCCCGAATGCGCATAGGCGCACCCGGATGCCCGCAGGATGCACGGCCTCGCCGTCGTCGAGCAACTGTTCGATGATGTCGGCGACGGTGTTGTCGTCGATATAGCCGAAGCGACGCAACGCCGCAGTGAGCACAGCAGGATCCCGACCCGCCGAGTTGAGCTCGGCTTTGCCTTCCTTGACCTCGGCGATGATGAGATCGAGACGACTCTCGTCAACGCCCAACGCAGGGTCGACGGCGATGAGCGGTTGGCCGGCTTCCGGGTCGGAGTAGCCATCGCTGGGGAGGCGGAGCGCCAGAATGTCCACATCGGTGAGGTTTCGGTACTCCCCCGACGCCATCAGCTCCAGCACCGGGTACTCGGTGACGGTGAAAAACCCGTTCATGTACAGGTACGACTGGACCAGAGAGACAGCGGTGTCCACGGAGGCGAGCCTACATCCGCTCCGACACTGGGAACCCTGGGCTCGCAGGCCCGGCAGCCGACACTGGGAGCCCTGGGCTCGCAGGTCCGGCCCGGTTCGCGGGGCACGGTCGGTAGGCTGGCCGTCGTCGTTCGACAAGGAGCAACGTCAGTGGATTTCGCCCAATCCGAGGAGCACGACGCGTTCCGGAAGGTGGTCGGCGAGTTCGCAGACGCCGAGATAGCCCCATACGCCGAAGAGTGGGACCGCACCCACGAGTTCCCCGCCGACACCGTGCGCAAGATGGGCGACCTCGGTCTCTTCGGCCTCCCGTTCTCTGAGAAATACGGCGGATCCGGGGCCGACTTCACCACTCTGTGCATAGCCATCGAGGAAATCGCACGCGTTGATCAGTCGGTGGCGCTCACGCTCGAGTCAGCCACCGGGCTCGGCATCAACCCTATCCACGAGTTCGGCTCAGATGCCCAGAAGGAACGGTGGCTCCCCGACCTGGTCGCAGGACGAGCCCTCGCCGGATTCGGGCTCACCGAGGCCGAATCGGGTTCAGACGCCGGCCGGACCCGGACGACCGCCGAGATCGACGGTGATGAGTGGGTGATCAACGGCTCCAAGGCTTTCATCACCAACTCCGGTACCGAGATGACTTCGCTGGTGACGATCACGGCCCGCACCGGCCCCGAGGAGATCTCCACGATCATCGTGCCCTCTGGGACACCCGGGTTCGAAGTGGAGCCCGGATATCGCAAGATGGGGTGGCATGCATCCGACACGCATGGTCTTGTGTTCAGCGATTGCCGGGTACCCGCGGAGAACCTGCTCGGCGACCGGGGGCAGGGATACCGCCAGTTCCTGTCGACCCTCGATGATGGGCGTATTGCCATCGGCGCACTTGCCGTGGGTGTGCTGCGGGCCTGTCTAGAAGAGTCTCTCGGGTATGCCAAGGAGCGACACTCTTTCGGAAAGCCCATCGGCTCCTACCAGGCGATCGCATTCAAGGTGGCCGACCTCGAGGTGATGACGGAAGCAGCGCGCCTCCTCGTTTACAAGGCGGCCTGGCTCAAGGACAGCGGACAGCCATTCAAGCAGGCGGCGGCTGTGGCCAAGCTCTACGCCACCGAGGCTGCGGTGACCGCAACCCGGGAGGCGACTCAGATCTTCGGGGGATACGGCTTCATGGATGAATCGCTGGTCGCCCGCCACTACCGCGATGCCAAGGTGCTCGAAATCGGCGAGGGCACCAGCGAAGTGCAGCGTCTGGTGATCAGCCGCGGCCTCGGCCTCCCGGTCGACTAGCACGCGCTCTCCCGGCTCGTGTTCTCTCGACGTACTGCAATACCACGACCGGTGTGACCGAAGAGTCAGCTAATCGTGATGTCCCTGACGACATAAGGCACCAGGGCATCGAGGTCGGGCGAAACCGCGGTCCCGGGCTCGGCGGAGGCGGTGATCAACCCGTCGACGACGACAAGCTGAGGAGAGCCCGTTGCGGATTCAAAGAACCACGAATCGACGGCGACGTCGGAGTGGACCGCCGCCGGCAAGGTAGCAACGGCAAGAGTGTGCGCCCTTCCGATCGCGGTCTCGAGGAGCCCAGAGGCTTTCACCCGGATGCCTGCAGCCAGAGCGAGGTCGTGGATGACCCGGCACGCACCAAGTCCGATCCTTCCTGGCTTCACCACCAGAATGTCGGCCGCCCCCGCCTCGATGGCGACGATTGCCGCCTGTGCGGAATCGATTGGCTCGTCGACGGCGACATCGGCGAGCATCTCCCGACGAAGCCCGGCATGGGATCGGAGATCCGCTTCAGGGAATGGCTGCTCGACATAGGCTACGTCGAAGTGGTCCAGCTCCAGAAGCGCATCACGCTTGTCCCAGGAGTAAGAGCCGTTGGCGTCGACGCCGATCGTCAGCTCGGGATACCGCTGGCGGAGGCGATCGACTCGGCGCACGTCATCGCCGGGTCGAATCTTGAGCTTGGCGGCAGCAGCTCCCGTTGCCTCGATACGGTCGATTGGATCGTCATCGATGCCAATCGCCAACGAGGTCATCAGCGGCCTGGCAGTCCCCCCGAGGGTTTGCCACAGCGGCTCAGAGCCGAGACGAGCGGCCAAATCGGCCTCCGCACCCTCCAGGGCCGCTGCTGCCGACGGCGTCAGCGCCGATGTCTCACCGCTGAGGCTCGCCCATACCCCGTCAATGTTGTCGGTGGTCATTCCCGGGTAGGGGGCTGCTTCCCCCCACCCCGTGGTGCCGTCATCGGTGATCCCGACGAGCACGGTCCGGCGCTGCTCGATCCTCCCCGTCGCAGTCTCGAAGGGTCGGG
>CAXMPL010000190.1:0-5221 GCA_964195125.1 uncultured Kiloniellales bacterium
CCCGGCGCCGGCGGCGGCCACCTCGAGGAGCGCGGCGAAGTCGAGATCGCCTAGGCCTCTGCCGATTCCGTCGATCACAATCTGATGGACCAGCGCAGATGCCGGCAGTGGAACACCCAGACCGCGACCCTGCTCGAGACCAAGTTCGAAGTCCTTTCGCAGCAGATGCCAGGTAAAGGTCGGCTCGAAGTCGAGATTGACAAACGCCGGCGTCTTGTACCTGGTGAAGGTGGAGCCCAACACGCTGTCGTTGATGAAAGCCAAGAAATCCGCCCTCGACACCCCCGCCTTCTCAGCAAGGACCGTGATCTCGGCAAGGGTCTGCGTCAACACCCCGAGCAGCAGGTTGTGGCAGATCTTGACCAGGCGGGCCTCGTCCGCTGCCCCGACATACGTCACCCTCCTGCCGTACATCTCGAGGTAGGGACGGGCCTCGTCAAAAGCCTGGCGCTGACCCGAAACCACCGAGGTCAGCTTGCCGGATCTGACGACCTTGGGATTCCCGCTCACCGGTGCCGCCAACACCGCGGTGCCACGTTCTTCGGCGCCGCGGCGAAGGGTTGCCGAGGCCTCGGGGTCGATCGTGGTCGAGTCGATGATGATCTTGGGGGCGGCATCGTCGCGAGAGAGCACGCCGTTCTCCCCGAGCGTCACCTCGATGACGTCTTCGGGACCGGCCACCATGGTGAATACGATATCGCGGTCCGCAAGCTCGGCGGGGCTGTCGACGATCTTCGCCCCTAGCGCAGCCAGCGGCTCGGCCTTGGCTCTGGTCCGGTTGTACACGGACACATCGCACCCGCTCTCGAGCAGACGTTCAACCAGGGCGTAGCCCATGCGCCCGGTGCCGATCCAACCGATGGTGTGCGAGTTGGTCATGGTGCCCTGCTTTGTTCGCTCGGTCCAGGTTCGACCAGGCTTGATCTAGCCAGACTTGTTGTGGCCATGCTTGGTTGAGCCATGCTTGTCTTGTTTGGCGCAATCGATTGTAAGAGGACGCATCGTAGTGAGCGCTGGGTACCCGGGTCAGCCGATGCGTGCGAATAGGCGTTGTGCATTGCCGGAGAGGATGGCCGTCCGATCGGCTGTGCCCAATCCGGGGACGGCTTCGATGGTGGCGACTGGGTCGGCATCACCCATCTCGAAGGGGTAGTCGGTGCCGAGCAGGACCCGGTCGGCGCCGACCACATCTACCAGGTAGCGGATCGCAGCCGGCTCGTGGAGCACGGTATCGAAAGAGAGTTGCCGAAGGGCTTCAAGTGGCGGTGTCTTTAATTCGCTTGCGACAATCTCGGGCCTCGCCACCCACGCCCGGCCCATCCGACCGATCTGATAGGGAAGAAAGCCGCCGCCGTGCACCACGCACATCTGGAGCCGTGGGTGACGCTCAAACAACCCGGCGAGCAGGAGCCTGGCAACGGCGATCGTCGTCTCCGCCGGCCGACCGACGATGTTGTGCAGGAAATGGGAGCCGAGATCGATGCCGGGCAGCGGGTCGAGGGGATGCAGCAGTAACAGACAGCGCAGCCGGGCGGCCTCCTCCCAGAACAGGTCGAGCCGCGCGCTCACCAGATCGACGTCGCCCACCCTCGTCCCAATCTCGACCCCGACCATGCCGAGCTCGTCGACGGCATAGCGCAATTCCGTCACCGCCGCCTCCGGGTTCTGCAGTGGGACGGTGCCGAGAGCAAGAAACCGGTCTGGATGCGACGCCGCCTCCCCGGCAAGAGTCTCGTTCAGCAGCCGTGACCACCTGGCGCCCGCATCGGGGTCGAGCCGGTACGCGGTGAGGTCGATCCACGACGAGAGCACCTGGATGTCGATGCCGGATCGGTCCATCGCCGCCAATCGTCCGTCGCGATCCACGAGGGTCTGGCGAAGTGGCATCGGGAGCGGGCGCCCGGCAACCACCACACTGCCGTCGTCTCCGACCTCTATGCCGATGCTCGCACCCTCGCTGTGCAGCAAATCGAGGGCTTCGGCGGGGACGCAGTGGGCGTGAATGTCGATGCTCACCCGGTGTTGATACCACATCGACTCCCTCAGAGCACAGGAGCCCGGCGTTACAATCCGGCGCCCAACGAGCCATGAACCCCCAATCCCTCTCTCCACCGGACCAGATCGAGCGCCTGGTCACGGGCTACGGCCGGTTCGTTGCCGACCTGGTCCCAGACGAGGCGCTGCACTGCTGGTTCGTGCGGAGCCCGATCGCCCATGGGCACATCCGTTCGGTCGAAGTCGAGGAAGCGAGACGAGCTCCCGGGGTAGCGGCGGTGTACACCGCGGCCACCCTCGACGTCCGCGACCTCAACTTTGCCCTGGGATCTGGGCCGGACGTGACGGGGATGGACCGGCCGGTACTGGCCCGGGACCGCGTCCGCTTCGCGGGTGAGGCGGTGGCGATGGTGATTGCCGCCCAAGGTCCCGCCGCCGAGGACGCGGCCGGTCTGGTATGGACGGACATCGACCCGCTCCCGGCGGTGACGACCACCGCAGCGGCACTGGCGGATGACATCGTGTTGTTTCCTGATGCGGGAAGCAACGTCGTAGCGGTATCCGAACTGGCGGAGGGCCCGGAACCGACGGGCAAGAACCTGATCGAGGTGACCGTCGACGTCGACCATCCCCGACTGGCGCCATCACCTCTGGAGACGCTGCAAATGCTGGCGGTGCCACAGGATGGCCGGCTGCTCGTGTGGTGCGGCCACCAGGCACCACACCAACTCCGCACCCAGTTGAGCGAGTTCCTTTCTCTCCCCGAAGAGACGATCCGGGTGACCGTGCCCGACGTCGGAGGTGCGTTCGGGATGAAGCGCATCTATCCCGAGTTCGTTGCCGTGGCCAAGGCTGCGCTGCTCCTCGACCGGCCCGTCGCCTGGAACCAGAGCAGAACCGACATCTTCCTCGCCGGTACCCACGGACGATCCCAACACCACAAGGTCACGCTCACGGCCGACCCTTCCGGTCGCATCCATCGGGCCCGGTTCGAGCTGACTACCGACACCGGTGCTTACCCACACAGCGGTGCCCTGGTCGCAGGAATCACCAGGCTCGTTGCGTCCGGCCTTTACGCCATTCCACGTATCGAATATCACACCACCATCTGCGTGACCAACAAGGCGCCCACCGCGCCGTACCGGGGGGCGGGGCGTCCGGAGGCGGCCCTCGCCATCGAACGAGCCGTCGACGCTCTGGCCCATACCCTCGACCTCGACCCAGCCGACGTCCGACGGGTCAACTTCATAGACACATTGCCGTACCGGACCCGTACCGGGGCGATGTACGACTCCGGCGACTACCGGGCCGCACTCGACCTGGCGCTGGATCTTGTCGCCTATGACGCGGTTCGCGCCGATCAGGAGCGCCGCATACAAGCAGACCAGGACCCAATCGGTATCGGGATCGGAGCGTTCGTCGAGCGTGCAGGAGGGGGCGCCGAGTCGGGCGAGTACGGGTCGGTCGAGGTGGGGGGAAACGGCCGCATCACGGTGCGTACCGGCTCAACGGCGGCCGGGCAGGGCCATGAGACGGTGTGGCGGGATCTCGTCGCGTCGATATTCACCGTCGACCGAAGCGCGGTGACGGTCGTCGCCGGCGACACCGACGCGGTGCCTCGAGGCGTGGGGAGCTTCGCCAGTCGTTCTGCTCAAATCGGCGCTTCCGCGGTGTGGCGAGTGTCCGAACTCGCCAGAGATCGCGCCCGCGACCTCGCAGCCGAGCTCATCGAAGCATCACCCGCCGACCTCGTGCTCGAGGACGGGTCCTTCTCCGTCGTCGGGGTTCCCGACCGCGGGGTAACGCTGGCCGAGGTTGCGATCTACGCGGAAGAGGCCGGAGGGCCGCTCTTTTTCGAGGAGTTCTATTCGCCCGGCGCCCAGACCTTTCCCTACGGTGTGCACGTGGCTGTGGTCGAGGTCGAGCGAGCAACCGGAATCATATCGCTACAGCGGATGGTCACCGTAGATGACGTCGGCACCGTGCTCGATGACGAAATAGTCGAGGGTCAACTCCACGGATCGCTCATGCAGGGCGTCGGAGCAGCGCTGTTCGAGCACATGTACTACGACGAGGCTGGTCAGCCGCTGACGGCTTCGTTCGCAAACTACGTCGTTCCCGGAGCCGGTACCTCTCTCAACCTGATAGCGGAGCGGGTCGAGCATGCTGCGCCGTCGAATCCGCTTGGTGCGAAAGGGGCAGGCGAGGGCGGATGCATCGGTGCGCCGGCTGCGATCCTCAACGCGACCATCGACGCCCTGGCGCCGTACGGAGTGACCGATCTCCAGCTTCCCCTGCTGCCGCACCGAATCTGGGAGGCACTGCGGCGCGCCGACAAAAAGGTGGCGGCGGGATGAGCGAGTACGACGTGGTCATTGCCGGCGCCGGCCACAACAGCCTGGTGACTGCGGCGTACCTGGTGAAGGCAGGGCTCAGCGTGTTGCTCCTGGAGGCGCGTAGCGTTGTCGGAGGTGACACCGCAACCGAGGAGCTGACCCTTCCCGGCTTCCTACACGACTCGTGCTCCACGGCGCACACCCTGCTCCAATCGAGCCCCACGCTGCGCGACGACGAGCTCGGACTTGGCGACTACGGGCTCGAGTACCTCTCGCCGGACCCAGTGGTCCATGTGCCGTTCCCCGACGGGACTTCGATCACGCAATGGCGCGATCTCGACAGGACCTGCGCCGAATTTGCCCGATACTCGGCCGCCGATGCTCGTTCATTCCGCACCATGATCGAGCAGTACGAACGGGTTGCGCCCATCTTCACCGCATATCGCTACACACCGATCGGCTGGGGGCCGGGGATCGATGAACGACTGGCCGAACATCCCGATGGCCGGCGATGGCAACGGATACGTCGGTGGAGCGCGGCCAGGGTGATCCTCGACCACTTCGAAGACCCGAGGTCGAGAGCGTTCATGCTGTGGCTGGCGTTCATGACGATGCAGCCTCCGCAACAGACAGACACGGCACGGCTCGCCTACGCCCTCCCTTTCGGCAGGCAGCGCCACTCGTGGGTCATTCCCAGGGGCGGTTCGCGGGCCCTTCCGGAAGCGCTGGCTCGCTTCATCGAGGATCGCGGCGGCACGATCCTCACCGAGCGCAGGGTGATCGACCTCGTCATCGAGTCCGGCCGATGCGTCGGCGTCGAGACCGACGACGGCGAGGTGCACCGTGCAGAGAAGGCGGTGCTGTCCACGATCCACATCAAGCACCTGATC
>CAXMPL010000191.1:0-4812 GCA_964195125.1 uncultured Kiloniellales bacterium
CGAACAGCTACCCGATGCGCTCCACCTCATGGGAGGAAGCCTCCGCTCGGGATTCGGACTTCTCCAGGCCATTGATGTCATCGCCGCCGAGTCGCCATCGCCCACAGCGGAGGAGTTCCAGCGGGTCAAGGTGGAGGTCCAGCTCGGACGGGACATGGATGAGGCGCTGCACGCCATGGCAAAGCGTGTCGGCAGCGAAGACTTCGAGTGGGTCAGCGAAGGCATCCAGATCCATCGTGAGGTCGGCGGCGACATTGCCGAGATCATCGACTCGGTCACCGCCACGATTCGCAGCCGCAACCAGATCCGTCGTCGCATCCGCTCGTTGAGTGCCGAGGGCAGGATCTCGGCAATCGTCCTGGTCGTACTGCCTATCGCACTCTTTGCGATCATCTCCCTGGTCAACCCCGCATACATCGGCGAGCTCACAACTTCGTCGCTCGGCCGCACCCTGATCATGGGGGCTGCGGTCGGAATGGTGGTGGGCATCGTGTGGATCAAGCGGATCATCAGACTCGAGTTCTAGGAGGAGTCATGCCGGTACAGATTCTCTTTGGTGCCATTGCGGTAGCGGCCGCAATACCGCTGCTCTATTACTCCGTCGCCGGACCCGGCCAGCGATGGCTCTTCGGCAGGCGGCACAGCGTGCTCGGGGAGGTGCAAGACGTTCGCCAGCTCGTCCTACAGGAAGGCGCTTGGGATCGGCTTGCTCGACCTCTCACCCGGTCCTTTGGTGCGATTCTCGTTGGAGTGTCACCAACGGGATGGGTCGACAGAACGAATCGAAAGCTCGTCCTTGCCGGACTCTCCTCTCGACGGTCGGTCGAGCAGGTAGTGCTTGCCAAGGTGCTGCTTGCGGCGGGGTTATTCCTGGTCGGGTGGCTCGCGGTCGTCCCTCGTTTGGATCTGGGTTGGTTGGTCACGGCCGTCATGACCGGGGTCGGGTTCATGTTGCCCGACATCTTCGTCTCCAGACGATCCCAGCAGCGTCAATATCAGATACAGCTCGAGCTCCCCGATGTGATCGATCAGCTCACCATGAGCGTGGACGCCGGTTTGGGGTTCGAAGCCGCGCTGGCGCGAGCGGCGCGAGTCGGTGAGGGGCCGATGACCGAGGAGCTGATTCGCACCGCGCGAGAGATGCAGCTCGGAGTGTCCCGATCGGACGCGCTGCGCAACCTGGCCGATCGCACCGACGTTGCCGACCTGAAGAGCTTTGTTGTAACCGTCGTCCAATCGGAGGAGTACGGCCTCCCCATCACCAAGGTCCTCGGGGTTCAAGCCGAAGAGCTTCGCGACAAGCGAGCCCAACGGGCCGAGGAGCGAGCACTGAAGATCCCGGTTCTTTTGATCTTCCCCTTGGCCTTCTGCATCTTTCCCACCATCTTCATCGTCATGCTCGGGCCCGCGCTGATGCGGATCTACCGCGGCATGGCCCTGCTCAACCCGTGAGGTGAAGCCATGATCGAAGCCGCCCACGGTCGGCATGCGCCCAGGAACGTCGCTGAGGTCGTCGCAGGCCTCGACTTCGGCGCCACAGGGGTCCTACCGGTTCCGAGCGGCTACGAGCCGCTCGACACCGCCCTGGAGGGCGGGTTCAGAACACGGGAGCTCGTCATCGTTGGTGGCCCACCGGGGATCGGCAAGACCGCGGTCGCGCTGCAATGGGCGCGCCACGCCGCCACCGTGGGGCGCGCCGTCGTGTACGCATGTTATGAACATGATGAGGCCACCCTGCTCGGCAGGCTGCTTGCCCAGGAGGTTGGCGAGCTCGGCAGCGGAGATGCCCCTGCTCTACAACAGACGATGTCTGCGGTGCGGACGGTGACACGCGGGGAGACCCTGCTCGACGAAGCGCTGTCGAGCGACCTCCTCCTCCGCTCCGCGTACGGACGCCTCGATGCCTATGCCCATCGACTGTGGCTGGTTCGCGCCTCGGGAGTGGACACGGGCCTCCTCGAGCTCCAAGCGATGGTGGACGACTACGGACCAGGCACCGTGCTCTTCGTCGACTATCTGCAAAAGATCCCAGGCGACTTCGACACCGTCAGCGAGACCGACAGGGTGATCCGCCTCGCCGAAGGTCTGAAGGAACTGGCCCTCGACAGAGAGATCGCCGTGGTCGCCATCGTCGCCGGTGACGAATCCGCCCTGTCGACACGGCGGCTCCGACTCCAACACCTCAGAGGCTCCGCTGGGCTTGCCTACGAGGCAGACATCATCCTGATGATGAACGAAAAGGCGCTTGCCGTGTCGAAAGCGCACTCAGCGTTCGACGCGGTGCGGGCCCACGAGTTCAACAGCCAGGTCGTGCTCAGCGTCGACAAAAACCGAGGCGGTCCGGCACCGATCGACATGGAATTCACCAAAGACCTTGCGCACTTTCGCCTGGAGCCACAAGGGGCAATTGTCGAAGACCGTCTGGTCGACACCCTGCTCTATCCCGAGTGAGGTTTGCGGAACAACCGGTCACTACGGATGCTGTGTCCTCGCCCAATTTCGAGCGGACGCTACCGCACGCGGCGTTCCCGCTTTTGTGGCTCACCCCTGGAGGCAGGAGTTGGCGGCTTGGTGATGGTCGACGTCATCACCCTCCGGAGTCTCCTAGCCGGCAGCCGCTGCCGGTGTCCGAGCGCCGATGCGACCGCCGCTCTTCGGGTCAAAGAAATAGAGTTTTTCAGTGTCGATAACCACGTCGAGGTGCTCGCCCTTGGTGACCTCAACGTCGCTGCTGATGCGGGCGACGAATTCCGTCGTATCTCCCAGCGACTCCGGCGTTTTGCCGGCGTCGGCCAAAAGTTCCTCCACGTCCGGCGTAATCACGGGACGGAGGTTGAGGGTGTGGTGCACAAAAACCTCTGCGCCCAAGTTCTCGTCGACCTCGGCGACGATACGCATGGTCCTATCAGGATCGGGTCCTGCGATCACAGACGCCTCCATGGAGCTGGGGCGTACTCCCATCACCAGCTCCTCGTTGGTGCGATTCTCTAGACCGGGATGCCGCTCCAAAGTCCGTGGATCGACCTTGAGTCGGTAGTCGCCAAACACGACCCACACGTCCTCCCCTTCAGCCTCGAGCCTCGCGTACATCATGTTCATCGCCGGGCTCCCGATGAACCCGGCGACGAACAGGTTCAGCGGATCATTGAACAGCTCGCTCGGCGGCCCCACCTGCTGCAGGTTGAAGGGGCGAGCGGGTGAGACGGCGCGGAGCACGGCAACGCGATCGCCGAGTGTCATCGCTTCAACCTGGTCGTGGGTGACGTACACCGTCGTAGTCCCCAACCGGTCATGAATCCGCTCGAGCTCGGCTCTCATCTGCACCCGCAACTTTGCGTCCAGATTCGACAGAGGCTCGTCCATCAGGAACGCAGCCGGCTCGCGGACAATGGCACGACCCATGGCGACTCGCTGTCGCTGACCGCCTGACAACGCCTTCGGTTTCCGGTCGAGGAGGTCGATGATTTCCAGAATGCCTGCGGCCTCGTCCACGCGGCGCTTGATCTCGTTCTTGGGTGTCTTGCGCAGCTTGAGGCCGAACGCCATGTTGTCGCGCACCGTCATGTGCGGGTATAGCGCATAGTTCTGGAAGATCATCGCGATGTCGCGGTCCTTCGGCGTTACCTCGTTGACGAGGTTGTCACCGATGCGCATCTCGCCGCCTGTGATGTCTTCCAGGCCGGCGATCATGCGCAGCACGGTTGATTTTCCGCAGCCCGAAGGGCCGACCAGCACCAGGAACTCCCCGTCCTCGACGGTGAGGGTGAACTCTCCGACCGCCAGGGTGCCGTCGCCGTAGATCTTGGAGAGGTGGTCCATCCGGATCTCAGCCATAACCCTCCGTCCCGTGGCAGTGACAAACCTAGCGCGTTGAAGCGAGGTCACGCCGGGGAGATCAACCGCGGCTGGCACACTGTCTACGGAACGACCGCGATCGCCTCGACCTCGAATAGGAGGTCGTCGCGAGCAAGCCGCTCCACGCCGAGCAGTGTGCTCGCCGGCAATCGGTCGCCAAACAGCCTGCCCACCTCTGTGCGAAACGGCTCCAGCTTCGTCTCATCATGATCGACGATGAACGACGTGATCTTGGCGACGTGCTCCGGCCCCGCTCCGGCACCGGCGAGGGCGAGGGCGAGGTTGGCAAAGGCTTTCTGGACCTGCGTTGCAAAGTCACTCGAGACGACCTTGCCCCCCGTGTCCCAACCGACCTGGCCCGAGATGAAAACAATCCGGCCAGGCGTCGCCGTTACCACCTGAGTGAAGAACTGCCGCGAATCGAAGATCCCGTCAGGCTGAATGTGCTCGAGCGTCATAGAACTCCCAACTGTCGAGCGATCTGGTCCGTTTTCCAGAGCCTATGCAGGGCAGCTTGCTGGCCGCGCTACCGGATGCGATCGTCGCCTAGCAGAGGCTCCCTATCGCTGGCGCTTCGGAGCTGGAAGCTCGTGGCTCTATTGGCTCTATCCCTGGAAGACCCCGAACACCGCACCCTGCGGATCGTGAATGACCGACATGCGACGACCCGCCATCTCCAGGTCGATGATGTCGCCGGCCTTGGCGCCAAGCGCCGTCACGTTTGCGACGGTGGCCTCGATGTCATCGACGGCGAAATACACCAGCCAATGCGGTGGGACCTGGTCCGGCAGCACCCCGGTCTTGTCGTATCCGCCTGCAACCTGGTCCTCTCCGAGGGTGAACAACGTGTATTCACCGCTATCTCCCATGGGCACCGTGTCCGATCCCCAACCGAAGACATCCCTATAGAACTTGGTCGCCGTGGCAATATCCCCGGTGCCGAGCTCAACCCAGGTG
>CAXMPL010000192.1:0-12533 GCA_964195125.1 uncultured Kiloniellales bacterium
ACGTCGATGTCGCGGATATCGGTGAGGCCACGGCCGTCGAGGCGAATCCCTTCGCTCATCACTCGCCGGCGCATCACATCCTTCTGGACGCTCCTCAACGCCTTCTTTGCCGCCCCGAGCGCCCCGTCGTTGTCCTCAGCAAGGTCGAGCTCGGCGATCACCTCTTCCTTGAGTGCTGCTTCGGCATCGAGCCTTTCCTGCTTGTCGGCAATGGTGCCCATCGCTTCCAGCTTGGGGCGGGCGATGGTGTAGACTGCGTCGTATGTCTCCTCGGAGTAGTCCGGGGTCAACGGCCACTCGATCTGGCGGGCCGGGCCCACCTTCTCCAGCAGCTCGAGCTGCATGTCGATGAGTGTGCCGATGTAGGCCTTGGCCTCTTCGAGGCCGCGGGCCACCGTGGCCTCGTCGCTTGCTTGCTGGCCGGCCTCGACCAGGCGATAACCGTTTTCGGTGGCCCCCGCCTCGACCATGGCGATGTCGACGTCACCCTCGCCGTTGCGTTTGCCGGCGACGATGAGGTCGAATACTGCTTTGTCGAGCGCCTCATAGGTTGGGAACGGCACCCACTCGCCTTCGATGAGCGCGAGGCGCACCGCGCCGATTGGCCCGTCGAACGGCAGCGAGCTGAGGGTGAGAGCAGCGGATGCACCGTTCAGCGCCGGCACGTCAAACGGGTTGAGTAGATCGGCGGAAAGGACCGTGCCGACGACGTGGGTGTCGTTGTAGTAGCCCTTCGGAAAGTTGGGCCGCAGCGGTCGATCGATGAGGCGGTCGGTCAGGATCGCTTTCTCTGTGGCGCGACCCTCCCTGCGGAAGAACGAGCCGGGAATGCGCCCGACGGCGTAGTGCCGCTCCTCGAGGTCGACGGTTAGTGGCAAGAAGCTGGCGCCCTCACGCGGGTTGCTCGATGCAGTCGCGGTAACGAGGACCTGGGTATCTCCGACGCGTACCGTTACGGCACCGTCTGCTAGTTGTGCAAGTTCGCCGGCGCGGAGTTCTATCTCCACGTCTCCGACGAGCCCGCTTATGGCGGTCTCAGCCAATTGGATCTCTCCTTCGTATGGAGCGGCTTCCAATTGGCAGTGAACAGGTCTCGATCCTTATCGAGGCCGCTCCACTGACAACTGGAACTTCCGCAATGTCATGTAGCGCCGATTCAGGGAGAGGGGCGGGCCATTTGGGCCTGCCATTCGTCTATCGACGCAATCCCGTTTTCGCAATGAGCGACCGGTACCGTTCGACGTCTTGGTCTTGGAGATACCGGAGGAGTCGCCTGCGCTTCCCGACCATCATCAGCAGCCCTCTCCGGCTGTGGTTGTCCTTCTTGTGGACCTTGAGATGTTCGGTCAAGTGGTTGATACGCTCGGTGAGCAACGCGACCTGGACCTCCGGAGAACCGGTGTCCGTGGCGTGCTTGCCGAACGATTCGACAACGGATTGGCTGTCGTTCACGAGGGTCTTTCCTTCGCGAGGTAGAAGCGGGCGAACGCCCGGACGGGAGCTTAGCAGGGAGAGGTGCTTTATCGACGGTGAGGGGCACCGGTCTTTTCTGCGCCGCTCCCGTCACACGAGGCACATCCCGAGGCTCCAGGTCGCACCGAGCTCATCCAGTTTGGCGCCGAGCTCGACGCATGCCGTTCGCGCTTCGAGGATCAGCGGGTTGATGTCGGCGTCGACAAAGATGTCGTCCAAGCTGATGTCGTCACCCTGCACGCCATGGTGTTGTAGGTAGCGTGCCACCTCGTCCTGAACGGCCTCGCTCCTGGCAACAACCTCCAAGTGTTCGGCTCGGATTGCGCTAGGGGCAAGGACCGCCTTCAGGTCCGCCAGATTCTTTTCGATCGTAAGGAAGATCGTCGCTGTCCGCACCGTTGACCCGCCAAGCGGATAATTCTCCTCCGAACCGGCCCGAGTCATGATCTCGGTAACGCTCGTGGCGTAGGCGTGCACACTCAGTGATTCAGAGGCCGCATCGTCTCCGTCTCCATTGACGGCGGTGCATGCCGCAGCCGGGAGCGCTAGCAGAAGGAACACGGCGGTGGCGTGCGATATAGGCACGACGCAAGGCTAGGACAGGTAGGTGACCTGCCCCCCGCACTGTCGTGTTCGCGACGAAGGGCGCCGACCGCATTCGCCGAGCTCAGGCATCCCTGGTCATGGCCTGCGATAGCAGGCGGTGGTGGAGTCGAGCAGCAGCGAGTCGCCCTCGTCGGCGAGGTGGTTGAAGGCAAGAAACCCGAAGCGATGCCCGTCCGCGGTGTAGATCGAACCGCCGGCGCCGAAATCATCTGCCTCGTAGGAGACCTCGAAGCCGAGACCTTCCCAGTAGGCGGCCACCGCAAGCACCATCGCGACGGGCTGGTCTCCCCGCTGGAGCTCGACAAAATACCAGTGGCGGACCGAGTTGCGGGAGCGGTCGTCGGTGCCGTCCCACCTCTTGCAGTTTGCTCCGTACCTCGGCCACAGGTCGACGGTGTAGCGATGCGTTGGGAACAACTCGCTGACGGTCTGCTCGAGGAAGGCGGCGGCCGCTACAACCGCCGAGTCGAGAGTCCCTGGAGGATCGGATGGCGTGCAGGAAACGAGCACAAATGCTACCGCTAGGAGCGCGCACCGACAGGTCACCGTTCGTCTCGACAGAAGTAGAGCCCTTGTTCCCGCTCCTGGCTACGGCCCGCTCGGGCCACGGCTCCGCAAATGACCACGCCGACACGGACCTGATCGCGCCCCATTTGCGGAGCCTCTTGTACGACACCTCTCACGGGGCCTGGTCCATGACCACCCTTGCGATGTGCACCAGGTGAGCAGGGTCGTCGAAGTATTCACTGTGACCGAATTCGCCGGTCTCCACGTACTGGGCGCCGAACGATGGCGCCGTTGGATCGAGCCCATGGGTGAGACGGTCCCCGACCTCGGTTCTCCCCAGTGCCCATACCGCTCCCTGCAAGAGCCCGACGGGACCCGCGAGGACGGCACCGATCGCCAGCGGTCGCATCGATGGGGCGTGGTTGATGACATCGCCCCTGGCTTGCGCGGCAAACACCGAACCGGGCGGAAGGTTCAGATCCTCGGCACGGTCCACGCCAACACCCGGGCTGCCGACGAACAGTGCCCGGTCAACGTGGCCGGCCAGGCCTTCATCGGCCAGCGCCTTGCCGACGACGGTGGAGCCGTAGCTGTATCCGATCACGGTGACATCGGCACCCTCCAGGTCGAGCCCGCCGACGAACCGGGTGAGCTCGGTCGCCCCGACCGCCGCCTTGTGCGGGTTGCAAGCACAGTTGGCGCTCAGCGGGCTGGCGACGACGTCGTCCGGCATATCGAACGGCAGGGCGTGGATCACCGCCACCGTGCTCGACGGGTCGGCCTGTTGCGCCGCGATGAGCAGCGTCCGGGCCCTGGCAACGTGGCGCTCCGTTCCGGCGAGATCGGCGCCGGTGCCCGGCACCAGAATCACCACGTGCTCCGCATCCGCGGGGCCGAGCCGGATGGCCACACTGCCGTCACCGCGCGGGTCGAGCATCAGGACCTCGGCATCACTGCCGAGCGATGTGACCCAGCCGTCGTACACGCTTCGCACCAGGAGACCAATCGATCCGGGCTCAGGAGGCTCATCACGCGCCGATCCGACCCGAACGTCCTTCTCTTCTTGGCGGCGGCCCCTGCCCCGCCCGGCAGCGAGGCCGGCGGCCGCGGCAAGGCCACCCAAGCCGCCGAGGCCTGCGCCGGGAAATGGAACCCTGGGGGCACCAGACGGCGGTACCGACGCCGGCGCAGGCCTGGAGTGATTGGGAGCCAGCCCAAGACCGTCTCCAGGCGCGGAGTACGTGTCCGTCGATTCATCACTCAGCACGGGCCCCCAGCCGACGCCGAGCAAAAGGAACATCGTGAAGACGGTGATCATGATGGCTTCCTGTCTGTACCAAGTAGCGAGTAGCAAGTACCAAGTACGAACCGGAAGTGCGGGCCAACGCGACCATGCCGGATCGAGCGGCAGCAATCAAGAGGTCTGTTGCACCTCGCCGAACAGGGCTCCGGCGGCGCTGATGTCGGCCTGGATTTGCTCGACCAGCGCATCGACGCCGTCGAATCGTTGCTCGTTGCGCAGTCGTGCAACGAATTGCACCCCGATCTCGCGCCCATCGAGGTCGACGTCCATCCCGATCACATGGACCTCCAGCACCTCTTCGTCTCCACCGAAGGTAGGCCGAATACCGAAGTTTGCCACCGCGGGCAGACGCTCACCGTCCACCTCTGCATACACGGCATAGACCCCGCGACGCGGAACCGCCAGCCCGCTGGGAAACGAGACGTTCGCCGTGGGCACACCGATCGTCCTGCCGCGTCCCTCTCCAGGGACCACGATCCCCTGGATGAGATAGGGCCTGCCCAACAAGTCGGCCGCTCGCTCGACCTCGCCGGCGGCGATCGCCTCCCGGATGGTGGTCGACCGGATCTCGTTCCCGTCGATGCTGAGGATCGGCACCACGGCGACCTCGAACCCGTGTGTTCTGCCGAGCTCGATCAGAGTGTCGGTGCTCCCCCTGGCCTTGTTACCGAATCGGAACCCTTCTCCCACGGCCACCAGACGGGCGTCGAGCCCGTTGACGAGCACACGCTCGACGAAGGCTTCCGGCGCCATAGAAATCATCTCGTCGTCGAAGTCCAGGATGGCGGTTCTGTCGATCCCGGCAGCCGCGAACAGGGCGAGGCGTCCTTTCAACGTGGTGAGCTTGGGTGGCGCTCCCTGTGGCGACAGCGCTGCGGCCGGATGGGTGCCAAACGTGAGCACGACCTTGGTGTCAGCCGTGTCGAGAGCGGCGAACACGCGAAGGTGCCCACGATGAACCCCGTCGAACACACCGATGGCGACCCCCGAACCACCGTGCGGTGGGTCCCATGTCTCCGGTCGCCCGCGATAGACCATCATGAGGTCACGACCTCTGCCTTTACCGTTGCCCCCTCGACCCGGTACACGCCCAGGAGTGCATCGGCATCGAGGAGGCGGACCAGGGTTCCGTCTGGTGCGTCGACACTCGCCGCCGGGATGACTGCGCCGTTGCGGACCGCTCGCACGTAGTCGGGATCGAGCACCACGCCAGGCAGGTCTTCGAGGGCCCGCGACGGTGTGATCACCAGCTCCGGCAGGGCTCCGTCTGCTGCTGCCGCCACGATCGTTTCGATCGAGGATGCTTCGGCGATGTGCAGCGAGCCGTTCCGGGTGCGGCGAAGTGCACTGAGGTGGGCGCGCCCACCCAACGCCCTTGCCATATCGTCGGCGAGCGTTCGCACGTAGGTGCCGGTGCTACATATGACGCGGAACCGAATCTCCGGGTAGTCGGAGGGAGCGATGTCGAGGATCTCCAGGTCGTAGATGTCGATGGGTCGCGCCTCACGCTCGACGATCCTTCCCTCCCTGGCAAGCTCGTACAGCTTCTTTCCCTCGACCTTTCGCGCCGAAACCATCGGAGGCACCTGGTGGATCTTGCCGGTGAATCGACCAATGACGTTCGCCAGGTCCTCCTCTGCGACCGGCAACGGCGTCCGGTCGAGAATCGCCCCGTCGGCGTCGAGGCTGTCGGTTGCGACACCGAATACCGCGGTCGCCTCGTACGTCTTGGGGAACGACTGGACGAAGCGCAACAGTCTTGTGCTCTGGCCGAGCCCGAGCACAAGCAGCCCGGTGGCCATCGGGTCCAGGGTGCCGGCGTGCCCGACCTTGCCACCGGCCAGATTCCTGACCTTGGCCACGACATCGTGGCTCGTCCATCCTCCTGGCTTGTCCACGAGCAGAAACCCCGAGGTGAAGGTGGTGGTCACGAGAGCAGTTCGGTGATCCTGGCGACGGTCTCCTCGACGGTCCCGTTCGTGGTGAAGCCGGCAGCGTTGCGGTGCCCGCCACCGCCGAACGTTCCGGCCACAGCCGCCACGTCGACGGCGCCACGCGATCTGAGGCTGCCTTTGAGGGTCCCGTGCTCCACTTCCTTCAGCAGGAGCGTGGTATCTGCTTCTTGCGCCAACCGCACCAGGTCGATGAGCCCATCGGTTACTTCCCAGGTGACGTCGGCGTTCTTCACGTCGTCGCCGGTCAGGACCGACCACACCAAACCTGCTTGCTCGTCGAGAATGGCGCGACCAAGCACATCCGAGACCACGGCAAAGTAGCCGAACGGAGTCGACTCGAACAGATGCTGGCCGACCATGGCGGGCTCCACGCCTGATTCGATCAGCTCAGCAGCGATGCGGTGGACTTCGGCCGTCGTCGCCGAGTACATGAACCGGCCGCTGTCGGTGACGATCCCGGTGTACAGCGCATCGGCCACCGCCCTGGTGATCGGCCATCCCATCCTGACCAGCAACTGGTATACGAGTTGGGTCGTCGCCGCTGCGGTGGGGTCGATGAGGGTGATGTCACCGATGTCGCTCTCCGATTTGTGGTGATCGATGACCAACAGTTTCGATGCCTTCTCCACCTTGGGGCCGACGCTGCCCAGCCGGTCGATCACCCCGGTGTCACAGACAACGGCAAGGTCGAGATCGTCGGGAAACCGGCCAGGAGGGGTGAGCACACTGAGGTCGAGATAGTCGAACTCGTTGCCGAGGATGAACGGTTCGCCAAAGGACGCCACTGCGTTCTTCCCTGCGGCTCGGGCGGCATGGACAAGGCCGAGCATCGCTCCGAGGGCGTCACCGTCCGGCCGGACGTGGCCGACGACGCCGATGGTCGACGCCGACACCAGGGCATCTGCTGCGGCGACCCAATCGCTCTGTGTCAACCCCACTCCGGCTCCGATTCATCGCTTACATCCTTCAACAAGCGGTCGATCTTCTCGCCTTCCTCGATCGAGGCATCCACCCGAAAGGTGAGCCGGGGGGTGTATTTCATTCGTATCTGGCTGCCTTCGATCGCTTGGATACGCGGAGTGGCGCGATCCAGCGCGGCTGCGGTGGCCTCCCGATCTTCCGCGCTTCCCAGCACCGAATAGAAAACGACGGCGGTCCGCAGGTCGGGTGAGGTATCGACTCCGGTAATGGTGAGGAACCCGAGCCCGGGATCCTTGAGTGATGTCACCGCATCGGCGATGACCTCGCGCAGCAGCTCGTTGACCTTGCGCAATCGGGGGGTGGCGTCTCGCCTCACTGTTCTGCCGCCTCGAGGTACGAGGTCGTCACACCGAGCAACTCGACGTCGTCGCGAGCATCGAGATCGTTGTTGATCGACCGGAGCATCCTTTCGACCTGACCGAGTGAGATGGAGACTGCGGCAATGCCCAGAGTGGATCGTTGCCATAGGTCCTGATGGTCGACCTCGGCAATGGCCACGGGATGAGACTTTCCGATGTCGGCAATGATGCTTTTCACCACGCGTCGCTTCTCTTTCAACGAGTGCATGTCGCGGATCCTCAGTTCGACGGTGACCGCAGCAACGTGCATGCCGGTACCCCTACGTCCTGGCGATCTCGCGAACCTCGTAGGACTCGATCGTGTCACCGTCCTTGATGTCCCGATAACCCTCGAGGCCGATGCCGCATTCGAACCCGGTCTGCACCTGCTGGACGTCGTCCTTGAACCGTCGCAATGAGGCGATCGTCCCGTCGTAGACGACAACGCCGTCGCGGACGAGCCTGGCGCGGGCGTTTCTGTTGATCACTCCCTCGGTGACATAGCACCCGGCCACCAGTCCATACCGTGGCGCCCGGAACGTAGCACGCACCTCGGCAACCCCCAGGAACGTCTCGACCTTTTCCGGGGCAAGCTCGCCCACTAGCAGCTGCTCGACATCGTCGAGGAGCTCGTAGATGATGGGAAACGTCCGGATGTCGATGGCGCTCTCTTCTGCGGCGGCCCGCGCCGACGCGTCGGGTCGAGAGTTGAACCCGTAGACGATGGCCTCAGACGTCTCGGCCAACATGATGTCGTTGGCTGTGATCCCACCGACGCCGCCATGGATGATGACTACCGCTGCGTCCTCTCGGGAGATCTTTGCAACTGCCTCGCGGATGGCCTCTAGCGACCCGTGAGCGTCGGCCTTGACAATGATCCTCAGCTCGGCGTGGTCGGCGGTGCGCATGCTCTCCAACAGCTGGGTCAGGCGCTCGGTGGCGGTAGGTACCAGCAGCTCAGCGGCACGCTTTCGCGCAACCTCGTCTGTGGCAAGTTTGCGAGCGGTCCGCTCGTTCTTTACGACCTGGAACATGTCACCCGCCTGTGGCACGTCGTCCCACCCGGTCACGAGCACCGGTGTGCTCGGACGGGCGGCAGTCAACTGCTCGCCGTTCTCGTCGTACATTGCGCGTACGCGGCCCGCGACCGTGCCGCTGGCGACTGCTGCACCCTTCTCGAGCGTGCCCCTTTGCACGATCACCGTCGCCACCGGGCCACGCCCCACCTCGAGTTGTGCTTCGATCACGGTGCCGATCGCCGGCGCGTTCGGGCTTGCAGAAAGCTCCTCGACCTCCGCCACCAGCGAGACGATCTCCAACAGCTCGTCGACGCCGGTGCCGTTGAGGGCCGATACTTCGACCGCAGGCACCTCACCTCCAAGGTCCTCGACCAACACGTCATGCTGGGTCAGCTCGGCTTTGACTGCGACAGGGTTTGCGCTCTCCAAGTCCATCTTGTTGATTGCCACCACCAGCGGCACCTCGGCCGCCTTGGCGTGGGCCATCGCCTCGATGGTCTGGGGCATGACCCCGTCGTCGGCCGCTACGACAAGGATCACGATATCGGTGACGTCGGCACCGCGGGCTCGCAGCGCGGTGAATGCCTCGTGGCCTGGGGTGTCGATGAAGGTGACTCCCAAGTTTCCGTGCTGGACCCGATAGGCGCCGATGTGTTGGGTGATGCCGCCGGCCTCACCTTCTACGACGTTGGTTTTTCTGATCGTGTCGAGGAGCTGGGTCTTCCCGTGATCGACGTGACCCATCACGGTCACCACGGGGGGTCTCGGCTCGACGGTTGCCGGATCGTCTTCGAACTCGATGATGTACCGGGTCGGCCCGATGTCCTCTTCCTCGACCTCCTCGGGCTCGGTGAGCAGCAACTCGTAGCCGAGTCGCTCGCCGAGCGGGACGATGGCGTCGGTAGGAATGGTTCCGTCAGCGGGGACCATCTCCCCCATCTCCATGAGCTCTTGGACGATGCTGACGGTTCTGGTCTGAGTCATCCTGGCCAGCTCGTGTGTGGTGAGGCCCGGTTCAACGAGCAACACGTGTTCGTCGTCCAGGTCGAGTGCTGGCGTTTCTCCGTCTGCCTCGGACTGGATATCGGTATCGGTGGCGGTTTCGGTTGCCGACTCCGGCTCGGGCGCCGACTCATCTGTGGGCTCCGCCTCTCGGAACGACTTGGCGACGATGGCGGCGTCGTCTTCCTCCAGACCCGAGGAAGCGGTCTTCACGTCGAAGCCGAGCTCCTGGGCGCGAGCCAACACGTCCTTGGACTCGAGGTCAAGAACGCGAGCAAGCTCGTAGATGCGCTGCTTCGCCATCTAGGCCTCCTCGCCCGCGGTGGCCTCGTCGTCGCCGACGTCAGCGGTCTCGCCGCCGTCGTCGTCGGTGGCGGCGCCATCGGTTTCCGCTGCCGCATTCTCGGAATCGTCGGTTGCGGCGTCCGCGTCCTCGGTTACCGCGTCCTCGGTTACCGCGTCCTCCTCATCCTCACCTGCCTCGTCGGCAGTGGCTGCCGCTTCATCCTCGGCGGCCGTCTCAGCTGCCTCGTCCTTGGCTTCGCCGTTCTCGCTATCCGGGGTCGCCTCTGCGGTCTCCTCGGTCGCCTCCTCGACGTCGAGCCCGAGGTCCTGACTCTCGGAACGGATGTCGATCTTGTAGCCGGAGAGGCGAGCGGCGAGCCTGGCGTTTTGGCCTTCCTTGCCGATCGCCAGCGACAGCTGATGGTCGGGCACGATGACCTCGGCAACCATCTCTTCGTCGTCGAGACGTACCTCCTTCACCCTGGCAGGGCTCAGCGCCTCAGCGATGAAGGACGCCTTGTCTTCCCGCCACTCGACGATATCGACCTTCTCACCGCGCAGCTCGTTGACCACCTGGCGCACCCGCGACCCGCGTGCACCCACGCAGGCGCCGACCGGATCTACGTTGGGATCGTTCGAGGCCACTGCGATCTTGGTCCGGTGCCCTGGCTCGCGGGCGATCGCCCGGATCTCGACATCACCGTCGACCAGTTCGGGCACTTCGAGCTCGAACAACGACCTGATGAATTCCGGGTGGCTGCGAGAAACGACGATCTGCGGGCCCTTGCCCTCGCCACGGACCTCGAGAATGTACGCCTTCACCCGGTTGCCGCGCTCCAGGCGCTCGTAAGGGATGCGCTCGGATGACGGCATGATCGCCTCGGCATCGCCGAGGTCGAGGATCGCAAAGCGATGATCCGACTGTTGCACGATTCCGGTGATCAGGTCGCCCTCGCGCCCCTCATACACCTCGAACACTTGCTCTCGCTTGGCGTCCCGCAGCCGTTGCAGGATGACCTGTTTGGCGGTCTGCGCTGCGATGCGCCCGAAATCACTCGGGGTGTCCTGCCACTCGTCGACGACGTTGCCGTCCTCGTCGAGCTCCTGACCGTAGACCGTGATCTCTCCGGTGTCGGCGTCGATCGTGACGCGGGCTTCCTCGGCAGCTCCGGGTGTGCGCTTGTAGGCGGAGACCAGGGCGTTGGCGAGCGCGTCGAGGATCGTGTCGGCGGGGACACCCTTCTCGCGCTCGAGGAGCTCGAGCGCATCAAGCAGGTTGTAATCCATCATGCCTCGCTGACTGCCGTTTTCCCGGGCTTCTCGCCCTTTTCCCAGATGAACACCGTCCGTGCGCTTGACACGTCGCCGTAGGCGATCGAGCGCTCGCTGCCGTCGACGTCGACGGTGATTCCATCGCCGTTCGCGGTGATCAGCCGGCCCTTGTGGTGCTTGTCGTCATCGATCCGTGCGTACGTCTTCACCGCGACCTCGCTGCCGATTGCCTTCTCAAACTGGGCAGGGCGTCGCAGCTTTCGCTCGAGCCCGGGCGAGGTGACCTCGAGGGTATACGAGCTCGCCACCGGGTCCTCCTCCTCCAGAAGGCGGCCAATGCCTCGCGAAAACACGGTGATGTGGTCGAGCTCGAGCGGCTTGTCTGCATCGACGATCACGCGCAACAGCTTGCCGCCTCCAAGGATCTCGACGTCGTCGAGTTCCACGCCCTCGGCGGCCAGGTAGGGCTCCACGAGGGCCCATATCTGCTCGGCCAGGTCGCTCACCATCACTCCTTCGCACTTCCTGCAGACGCCATTTCGTGCAGCCGACGGCGCACTTGCATCCACATTGTCTGGTGACATCACACAGAGAGGTGGGCAAGGCCCACCTCGACGCACGAACATCCGCTTGCAGGCGAAGTGTAGCAACGAGTTTCGTTCAGTAGCGAAGGTCGTTAGAGCGCGGCTTACGAGCCCCGCGCCGCCCGAATCCGCTCGGCAACGGCCGCTGTTGCATCACCGAGAGCAACGGCTTCGGACTCCCCGCTCCGACGCTCGGTCAGCTCGACCGCGCCATCGGCGAGACCCCTTGGCCCGACGGTGACCCGGTACGGAATGCCGATGAGCTCCGCGTCGGCGAACTTGACCCCGGGACGCTGGTCGCGGTCATCGATGAGCACCTCGATCCCAGCGTCGGTGAGCTCGCGGTACAGCTGCTCGCCGGCCGACACCGTGGCGTCGTCGTCCATCTTGACGACCGTGATCACCACCTCGTACGGTGCGACGGGAACCGGCCAGACGATTCCCAGCTCGTCGTGATGCACCTCGACCACCGCCGCCATGTTCCGTCCGATCCCGATGCCGTAGGCCCCCATGTGCAGGGTGACACCCTCTCCGTCGGCATCCTGCACCGTCGCACCAAGGGCGTCTGCGTATTTCGTTCCTTGCTTGAAGATATGCCCGACCTCGATGCCGCGGAACACCTCCAGGGGCTCGCCGCACACCGGGCATGGCTCGCCCGCGGCGACCGCTCGAAGATCGTTCCACTGGGATACCGCGATGTCACGCTCGACATCGACGCCGCGCAGGTGATGGTCGTCCTGGTTCGCTCCCGTCACCATGTTGGAGCGCCCCTGCAGCGCGTGGTCGGCAACAATCCGCAGGTCGCCAACACCTACAGCACCGAGGCTCCCGGCGTCCGAGCCGAGGAGCGTCCTGATCTCCTCCGGTTGCGCCGGACGAACCTCGAGAGCGCCCGTAGCGTCTCGGAGCTTCTGCTCCTGGAGGTCATGGTCGCCGCGCAACAGCACCAGGGCAGGCTCACCATCGAGATACTGCACGAGCGACTTGATCTGACGGTCCGCTGTGGCTCCACCTTCAAAGTCCACGAGATCCTCGATCGTGCGCACACCAGGGGTCGGGAAGATTTCCGGCTGGTCCGGGCCCGGTTCATCGGCGACCTCCGCCAGCAGGGAGGTGGCGCGTTCCAGGTTGGCCGCGTAGTTGCAGGCCGGGCAATGGGCAATATCGTCCTCGCCGGCTGGTGAGGGAACGATGAACTCGACCGACTC
>CAXMPL010000193.1:0-13106 GCA_964195125.1 uncultured Kiloniellales bacterium
AGCCTGGAGCCACGGCCGCACTAGTGCTCCGCCGGTCGCCTTGGGTATGCCCGTCGCCAGAGCGTCGCCGACGACGATCCCCGGATAGTCGTTCGGCTCATCGAGATTGCGCCACCCACTGGCATAGTGGCTGGGGTAGATCATCGGGCTGATCGCGTCGGCAGCACCGGAAAGATCGGTCACCCGCTGACCGATCCCCTGATCGTCGCTCGTCGACATCACAATCGCAAAGATGTCGGCGGAGACAACGCAGCCCTCCGCATGGATTCGTTCGGCGGCATGGGAGAGAAAGGCGGAGATCGTTGCCACCCTCACCTCCTCATCCACTGGCTTGGTGTATACGATCTCCTCGATGCTGCCGCCGGTTGGGAACCGGGTGTAGTCAAACTGGATCTCGTCGAACCCCATTTGACAGGCCTCGACCCCAAGGGCGATCGCGTACTCCCACGAGTCCGGGTTGGTCGGATCGAGCCACGCCTGCCCCGCCGCGTCCACCCAGATGGCCCCGTCTGCATCCTTGATGGCAATGTCTGGATTGTTCCGCGCCCGCGGCGCATCCTGGAAACTGACGATTCTCGTGATGGTGTACAACCCGGCGTCCTTGGCTTGGGCAAGCACCTTGGCGGGGTCATACACGATCCGCATCGACGCCCCCGAGACATTCGATTGGTAACGGACCGCACCCTTTTCGTTCTTGGTGTCGAAGATGAAGGTGTTGATGACCGAGTCCTCAGCCATCGCCAGCAGCGGTCCGAACCGATCGTCGTCGCCGGCGGCAGCAGGGCTTATGCGCAAGCCCTTCACGAGGAACGGCTCGAGCACCGCCTCGAGCGACCGCGCGCCGACAGCCAGAGGGACCTCGACGCTGCTGTAACCCGGTCGGCTGATCGTGACCAGGCCGGTTGTGGCCGACGCCAGCTCGAACGCGCCCTCGACGTCGGTCACGACAGACCGCTCCCCGCTGTGCACCAGAGCACCGGGGATCCCCTTTCCCCCTGGGTCGGTGACGAGGCCGTGGATGATGATCGGGCTCAGAGCCACTCGTGTCGATTCCCCCGCCGCCGGGTCAATCGTTTTGATGGCGCGGTGGAACCCCAGCGCAGTCGCCTCGATTTCAGCAGGCAGCCGGATGGAGAGCTCTACGGTCCCGTCCGGTCCGGTGATGTGCTCGCTGCCCCCAGCAAGCACAACGGCGCCTTCCAGCGGGATGTTGTTGCCGACGACCGAAACCACCACCGTCTCGGTCCCGTTGAGAAACTGGTACCCGAACAACGCGGCGGCAGCGAACAGCGCAACGATGGCCAGGCTTCTGGCGAGGCGAAATACGCGCGATGTCTCGCCCGGCGGGTTTGGGGACCTGCGGAACGAACGCCGGCGTTTGGTCCGTCGCATCGATGGGATTCTACGAGCAACGTTGCCTTCTCGACACCCACACCCTCCGGTACACTTGCCATCTGGCGAGGAGCGCGATGACCGAGAGGCATGATGAAGGCAACGTACGAGCCCCAAGCGGTCGAAACGCGCTGGTACTCCGTCTGGGAGGACGCCGGCACCTTCAGGCCTGAGACCAACCCGGACGGTCAGCCGTTCTCGATCGTCATACCGCCTCCCAACGTCACCGGCAGCCTGCACATGGGCCACGCCCTAGACCTGTCGATCCAGGACGCCATCATCCGGCGGAAGAGGATGCAGGGTTATGCCGCGTTGTGGATCCCCGGCACGGACCACGCCGGCATCGCGACTCAGAACGTGGTCGAGCGCGAACTGGCCAACGAGGGCATGACGAGGGACGACCTCGGTCGAGAAGCCTTCGTCGAAAGGGTGTGGGCGTGGAAACGGTCCTCCGGAAACCGCATCACCGAGCAGATGCGAACCATGGGTTTCTCGCCGGATTGGACTCGCGAGCGATTCACGATGGACGAAGGCCTATCCGGGGCGGTGCGCAAGGTCTTTGTCGAGCTCTATCACCAGGGCCTGATCTATCGAGGGAACCGGATCATCAACTGGTGTCCGCGGTGTCACACCGCGATCTCCGATATCGAGGTCGAACATGAGGACGAGGTGGGCGAGCTCTTGTACATCAAATACCCTTTCCTCGAAGGGGACGGCCACGTCACCGTCGCCACCACCCGGCCGGAGACGATGCTCGGCGACACCGCAGTGGCGGTCCATCCCGACGACGAGCGTTATCGCGCCGCGATCGGGAGGACGATCCTGCTCCCGCTCCTCGATCGCGAGATCCCGGTCGTCGCCGACGATGCGGTCGACATGGACTTCGGCACCGGTGCGGTCAAGGTCACCCCGGCTCACGACGCGGTTGACTTCGAGATCGGGCAGCGTCACGGGCTGGAGGCGCTGAAGGTGATCGATACCGAGGCCAGGATCACCGCCATCGGCGGCCCGTTCTTTGGTCAGGACCGGTTCGAAGCACGAGAATCGGTGAGGCATGAGCTGAAGGCACGCGGCTATTTGGAGAAGGTCGAGGATCATCACCACTCCGTCGGCCATTGCTCGCGTTGTGGCACGGTTGTCGAGCCGATGCTGTCGTTGCAATGGTTCGTGAAGGTGACCCCGCTGACGATTCCGGCGATGGCGGCGATCACCGAGGAGCGGAGCCGGTTCGTGCCAAAGCGATGGGAGAACAACTACCTCCGTTGGATGGAAAACCTCCGCGACTGGACCATCAGCAGGCAACTGTGGTGGGGACATCAGATCCCGGCGTGGTATTGCGACGGCTGCGGTGAGGTCGTCGTTTCGATGGAGGATCCGACCGAGTGTCCTCAATGCGGCTCGCATGAACTGCGCAGGGACGAAGACGTGCTCGACACCTGGTTTTCCTCCCAGCTATGGCCGTTCTCCACGATGGGGTGGCCGGAGAAGACCGACGATCTGGCTACCTATTACCCGACGGACGTGCTCGTCACTGGTTTCGACATCATCACCTTCTGGGTGTCGCGCATGCTGATGATCGGCATCCACTTCACCGGGACCGAGCCCTTCGCCGACATCCTCATCCACGGGCTGATCCGTACCGGCGATGGCCGGAAAATGTCCAAATCCTCGGGAAACGCAGTTGATCCGCTCGAGCTGGTCGACCTGTACGGGGTTGATCCGCTTCGCCTGGCGCTGCTCCAGGGAGCCGCTCCCGGCCATGACATCCCCTTCGATGAGTCGTGGGTTGACGGGACCCGGCGTTTTGGAAACAAGTTGTGGAACGCATTCCGGTTTGCCGTGGACCATGTAGGGATCACCGGGGTGCCGATCACCGGGAACTATCCAACCGATCCGGGTCCCGAGGACGCCTGGATCCTGAGCAGGCTGGCAGAGGTTGCCAACGAGGTCGACCGCCTGTTCGATGACTACCGCCTTTCCGACGCCTACTCCCTGTTGTACAACTTCGCCTGGGCCGAAGTCTTCGACTGGTACCTGGAGCTTGCCAAGACACCGCTCCGCGATGAGGAACGTGGCGAGCAGACAAAAGCGACACTCGGCGTCGTGTTGCGCGACCTCCTCAAGCTGTTCCATCCCGCAATTCCCTTCCTGACCGAGGAGCTATGGAGCGAGCTCGGCGATGGCAGCTTGCTCATCACCGGCGCCTGGCCGGAACCACTGAGCTTCGAGGGGCCACCCACGATGGGAATCCTCCAGGACCTCATCGCGGGGCTGCGGAGGTTCCGCTCCGAGCACCGGATTTCGCCGAAGCTGAAGTTTGAGGTCATCCTGCACGACCCAGAGGGTGTAGGTGCAGATTGGTGGCACGACCACCTGACAGGCCTCGCCGGGGTCGCCATCGTTGACGGCGACCCAAGCGCTGACGTGGCGACGAGTCGGGTGGTGGCTGGGCCGGTGCAGGCGTTCATCCCTCTCGAAGGACTGGTCGACCTCGATGACGAGCGAGCTCGTCTGGCGAAGGCAGTGACCGAGACCGCCGCCGAGTTCGATCGCTCGCAGGCGAAACTGGGCAATCCCAAGTTCCGTGAGCGCGCCCCGGCAGACGTCGTCACCTCAGAGGAAACCAAAGCCGTCGAGGCGAGAGCCCGCCTCGACAAACTCGAAGCGCAGCTCGCTGAGCTCGGTTGACCTCATGAGTGACGCTCCTACGATCGCTACCCGGGACCAGGCGGTCGCCTTCCTCGACGCCAGGATCGGGCAAGGCGTCAAACCAGGCCTGGATCGCATCATCGGGCTGCTCGAGCTCATGGGCGACCCACATCTGGCGTTTTCGACCATCCACGTTGCCGGGACCAACGGCAAGACAACGGTCACCCGACTGATCGCAGACATCCTCGGCGCCCACGGGTATCGAACGGGGACGTTCATCTCACCACACCTCCATCGAGTCGAAGAGCGCATCTCTATCGACGGTGAGCAGTTGACCGGTGAGGCGTTTGCCGGGGCGGTGGCCGACATCGCCTGGTTTGTCGAGGAATACGAGCGCCGGAGTGGCTCCGGCGTAACCTATTTCGAGCTCACCGCCGCGCTCGCCCTTTCATCTTTTGCCGCCTCCGCCATCGACGTTGCGGTCCTGGAGGTCGGGCTGGGGGGACGTCTGGATGCGACCAACGCCGTCGCTTCCGATGTGGCGGTCATCACCGGGATCGCGATGGATCACGTCGAGTACCTCGGCGAGACGATCGCCGAGATCGCAGCCGAGAAGGCGGCGATCATCGATCAAGACGGAACGGTCGTCACCGGCCCGTTGCCGCCGGCCGCCGAAGGAGCGGTCACCGCCAGAGTCGCTGAAACCAAGGCGCGGTGGTTTCGATCAACCGACGACTTCCTTGTCGCAGCAGAAACCGTCGCGGTCGGAGGCTGGGTAGCAGATATCGAAGGTGTTCACGCCCCATACGCCGGTTTGTACCTGCCATTGCACGGCAGCCACCAGGTCACCAATCTGGCTACGGCGATCGCGGCCTCTGAGGTGTTCCTCGATCACGCCCTCGATGAGGATGCGCTGCGCACGGCAGTCTCCGCGACCGTCCAGCCTGGGCGCATCGAGGTGGTTGGTCGCAGGCCACTGGTGATCGTCGACGGTGCCCACAATCAGCAAGGGGTTGAGGGGCTCGCCGAGGCCCTGGTGTCGGAGTTTCCGGAGGAGGCCTATCAGTTGGTCGTCGGGCTCCGCGGGTCTCGCTCCGCGGCCGAGATCCTCGTCCCGTTGCAGGGGCAGATCGCGCACGTGTGGGCGTGCGCGCCCGATGATCCGGCTGCCCAGGACCCGGCGTCGGTCGCCGTCGAGGCGGTATCGGTCCTCGGCGGTGAGGCCACGGTCATCGCCGCGGTGCCCGATGCATTGGCCGCGGCGATCGAGGCCGCCGGATCCAAAGGAGCGGTTGTGGTGACTGGCTCGCTCTATGTGGCGGGAGAGGCCCGCGCCGCCGTCATCGGGACCGAATTCGTGCCATCAGGAGTGCACGTCAGGTATGAAGCGCAGGTCGATCTGAGATACGAGTAAGGTCGCTCGCTGCGCTCGCTTCCAGTCATGAGTCATGAGTCATGAGTCACGAGTCGCAAGTCGTGAGTCACGAGTCCGATTCTTCCCCCTGAGGTGTCGTGTTACGCCATGGTGCGACATCGGGTGGTGTCGAAGTGGCCTTTCCGTTTCTCCGCCTGTTTCTCCCCCTCTTGGGTGGAGTACCGCCCGAAGGGCGGGGAGGGGGGCTTCTTCTTGGGGGGAGTACCGCAAGAGCCCCCTCCGTCAGCGGCTCCGCCGCTGCCACCTCCCCCAAGAGGGGAGGAAACGGGCGAGGAGGGGGGCGACTCTCGACTCGCGACTCTCGACTGGCTACTGATAGGGTCACTCTCATGCCAATCCAATCCACGTTTGTGATGGTGAAACCGGACGGGGTCCGGCGCGGGTTGGTCGGCGACGTGATTAGCCGGCTCGAGCGCAAAGGGCTTCACCTCGAGGCGATGCGAATGCTGACGATCGACCGCGAACTCGCCTCGGAGCACTATGCCGAGCATGTCGACCGCCCATTCTTCGGCGATCTCGTTGAATTCATAACCAGCGGCCCCGTCGTGGTCATGCGTTGGAGCGGGGAGTCGGCGGTGACCGTCGCCCGCACCCTCATGGGCGAGACCAACCCCGTCGCGGCGCAGCCTGGGACGATTCGGGGCGATCTTGGGCTCGAATTGACCCAGAACATCGTTCACGGTTCGGATGCGGCGGCAAGCGCCGAACGCGAGCTGGCGCTCTTTTTCGAATGAAGTCTGAGCCCAAAAACCTATTGGTGGGTACACTCTCAGGACGCTCCCGGGTGGTAGATCCATGAACAACATCTTGGCCCTCGCGGGTCGCGACATGGCGATTGACCTCGGCACGGCGAACACACTGGTGTTTGTCCGCGGGCAGGGGATCGTCCTCAACGAGCCTTCGGTGGTCGCCATCGATACCCACGACAACCGACCACTCGAAGTAGGGATGGCTGCCAAGCGAATGATCGGGCGGACCCCGTCGCACATCCAGGCGATTCGGCCGCTGCGAGACGGTGTCATCGCCGATTTCGACATCACAGAGAAGATGCTTCGTTATTTCATCGACAAGGTTCACACTGGGCGTTTTGCCGCACGCCCACGGATCGTGATCTGCGTGCCCTCCGGCATTACCGCGGTCGAGCGCCGCGCCGTCGAGGAGGCCGCATATCACGCAGGAGCTCGCAAGACGTACACCATCGAGGAGCCGATGGCGGCTGCGATCGGCGTGGGACTACCGGTTCACGAGCCAACGGGGTCCATGGTCGTCGATATCGGCGGAGGCACCACCGAAGTTGCGGTGATTTCGCTCGGAGGGATCGTCGTCTCGCGAAGCATCAGGATCGGTGGCGACGAGATGGACGACTCGATCATCGAGTGGGTCAAAAAGGAGTACAGCCTGATGCTCGGCGAGCGGACCGCCGAGCAGGTGAAGCTGGCCATCGGTTCGGCCTGGCCCTATCCAGACGAACCGGCCGCGGAATTGCGAGGCAGGGACCTGGTGTCGGGACTTCCGAAGACGATCGTGCTGTCCAGCCAGGACATCAGGGAAGCCATGGAGGAACCGGTACAGGCCGTCATCGATGCCATCAAATACACCCTGGACAAGACGCCCCCGGAGCTTGCCGCAGACATCATGGAACGCGGAATCATCCTGACAGGCGGCGGAGCGTTGCTCCGCGGCCTCGACCATCGACTCGTCCATGAGACCGGGATGCCGATCGTGACCGCGGATCGGCCATTGCAGAGCGTTGTGATTGGTTCGGGTGCAGTGCTGGAGGAGTTCGACGTGCTCGGCAATGTGCTCCACTCCACCAGCCGCTCGTGACGTGAACCCGCCCATCGGCTGATGTTCCCCTCAGGAAGAAGGTTCGATCGCGTCACGGCGCTTTTCATGTCCCTGCTTGCGGTCGGATTCGTGATCGCGACCTTCGACGTGAGGACCGCCGAGACCGGGATTGCCGACACGATGCGGGGCGGGGCGGGGACCTTGCTGGCGCCGATCCAACGGGGTGCTGACCTCGTGATCTCTCCTATCGTCTCCTTCTTCGACGGCATTTCGAACCTGGCGGGGCTCTCCGATGAGAACCTACGGTTGCAGGAACAAGTTCGCGAGCTGGAGCTCCGCCTCCGCGAGACGTCAGCCTTGGAGCGCAAGGTCGAGGAACTAGAGGCGATCAACGGCCTGGCGCCACCGCTCGAGCTCGCCTCGGTATCGGCGCGGGTGTACTCGTCCGGGACGTCGTCGTTCGACCACGTGAAGTACATCTTGAAGGGGGTAGACGACGGAATTGCCATAGGACAGGCGGTGATCGACGAGCGGGGACTGATCGGGCGGGTCGACGCGGTAACGGCGTCAACCGCTCGCGTCAGGCTCCTCACTGACCCCGTGGTTTCTGTGGGCGTTCGCGTTCAGCAGACCAACGAGACGGGTGTGGTAACCGGCCTTGGGATTGCAACGCTGCGCCTCGACATGTTCGATGCCACCACACCGGTCACCCAGGGTTCGGTCGTAATCACCGATGGCAGCCGGTTCCCGCCTGGGATCGTCGTTGGCTACGTGACGGAGTCCGCAGACGCTGATGTGAACTTCGTGCTGCAGACCGGCGTAGAGACCGCGGCGAGGTTCTCCAAAATCGACTACGTCAAGGTGATCGTCGGGTGGTCTCCCCTGGATGCGGAGGTCGAGGTGGAGCCAACGTTGATCGAGCCGCCGAGCTTCGTCGATCCTGCGGCGGACCCGGAATGAGGAGACACAAGAACACCTTGATCGCGCTTGGGCTGGTGCTCATCGCCATCGTCCTGCAGACCACGTTGTTCAGCCAGGTACGCCCCTTTACCATCGCCCCTGCGATCGTGCTGCTGACCGTGATTGCATGCGCTCGCTATTTGGAACCCGAGGCTGCGCTCATGGTCGGCTTCACCGCCGGCATCGTCTCAGACCTGGTCGGCGGTTCGTCGCTTGGATTGTGGGCAATAACGATGACGGTGGTGGCGTTCGCCACCGTCAAGCTTCGCCACTACGAGGTTGGAGGAGTGCTGGTCGTAGCGGCCGGGATCTTTGCGCTCACGTTCGCCGGGCAGCTGCTGTACGCGATCGTTGGAACACTATTCGGTCAGGGAACCATCAATCGCCCCGACCTGTGGAAGCACCTTCTGTTTCCGGCATTGTGGAACGTCGTGCTGGCCGCCCCGATCTTCTGGCTATCCACGGTGACGATGCGACGTGGTGAACGGCGGTGGGCGCTATGAGCGGAACGTGGCGCGTTGTGACGGTGGGGGTGATCCTCGCTGCCATGCTTGCCCTGCTCGGTTTGCGGCTGTGGGCGGTGCAGGTCACGGGTGCGGAGGAGTATCAGGCCCGCGCCGAATTCAACCAGGTCCGTGTGGTGAACACGCCGGCTCCTCGCGGCGACGTGTTCGATCGCAACGGTGTGCTCCTGGCCGGCACCCGGCCTTCCCTCGCAGTTGTCGTAGACATGGCCCTGGTCACCGACGAGACCGTCGATCTGCTGTCACGCAATCTCGCCGCCTTTCTCGACGAGCCCGCCAGCTCGCTCTTGGAGACCTTCGCCAATGCCAACAGCGGTGCACAGCTGATACTGGCCATGGATCTGTCGGAGGAGCGAGCGCTGCTCCTGCTCGAGCGTCGTGAGGACTTCCCGGGCGTTGCCGTGATCCCCCAGCCGGTGCGCGAATATCCGGGCGGCGAGCTTGCGGCTCACCTCCTCGGCTACATCGGCCGCCCTTCAGCCCAAGACCTGGAACGACCTGACGTCCGTGGCAACGATGTGGTTGGGAAGGCCGGTGTGGAGCGCTTCTATGACGACCAGCTGCGGGGAACGGAAGGACTGGTCAAGTACCGCGTCGACGCCGACCGCACCGTACTCAGCAAGACAGGGGAAAAGGCCCCTGAGCCCGGCAGCAACCTCCACCTCACCGTCGATGCCGCGGTGCAGGCTCAGCTTCAGGCGTCGCTCCAGGAGGGTCTGGAGCTGGCAAGGCGCCTGGAGATGGAGGAACGGGCCGACGCCCTTGCCGAGTTGGGTGTCGACGCCAGGATGGCGCTGGCTCGGCAGGAGGCCATCACCGCGATCAGAGAGGCTGTAGGTCGCATCGCCGAGACGGCTGGGATCACCGACGAGGACGAACGGGAGGAAGCGGAGGCGGCAGCGCTGCTCGAGCGGGAGTCGCTTCCCGATCCCGACGAGCTTGGGGAAGGTGACGTGCTCAATGCGCTGTACGACGGTCTGCCGGTCGACGCGGCCGGCGTCTGTGTGCCGGCGCAGCGTGTTGTGCTCGGCGTCGACGAGCGCTCCCGGGTGAGCGGGGCCGTCGAGCGGTCGATACGGTTGATCAGCGTCACCGAATCGCGCGATACCCAGAGCGCGGTGGTCGTTGTCGACGGCGAGCGTTTTGTCGTCGCGGAAGGAGTCCTGTTTGCGACGACGCTCCGTGTGACGACCATCGACCAGGACCGCATCGCCCTCACCCACTCGGACAACTGGTGCCCGGTCCGATCGGTTGGCGTTGTTGAGGACCCGAGAGACGGATCCATCATCGCCATGGGGTCGTATCCCAGCTTTGACCCAACGGCGTTCGTCAGCGGCCTGACGTCGGAGGAATGGGAGCTGCTCGGCACCGCAAACGCCTTCACCAACTTCGCCGTCCAGGGCCTGTACTCGCCGGCATCCACCTTCAAGGTGGTCGCCTACATGCTGGCGATCGAAGAGGGGATCTACCCGCTCGACCGGCCGATCGCAGACCGGTTGCTCGGCGCCGAGCAACCGGAAGAGGAGGTCGAGTTTGGTGAGGCGCAGCAAGTCGACGAGCTACAACCGCTCGCCTCAGACACCGACGCCTATAACTGCACAGGAAGCCTCCGCTTTGAGTTCAACGACGGATCGTCCCAGGTGTATCGCGACTGGAAGCGCGGCGGCCACGGGCCACTCGATCTCCACGGCGCGTTGCAGGCCTCCTGCGACCTGTATTTCTGGGAGATCGCGTTGCGCGTGTGGAACGAGCGTTCAGACGACGAGGGCATCAACAACGAGAACCTGTGGCAGGAATGGGCCCGTGCCTTTGGCTTCGGTGAGGCGACGGGGGTCGATCTCCCGTTCGAGAAACAAGGGCTGATCCCCGATCGGGCGTGGTTTCGCGACGAGCAGCGCGCCGGCACCGCCCGGGTTCGGGCCACCGGGCCATGGGTCGGCGGTGACCTGATGAACGCGGTCGTTGGTCAGGGAACTGTGCTGGTTACGCCGCTCCAACTGGCCAACGGGTTTTCCACCATGGTCAACGGCGGCACCCTGTGGGAGCCGCGGGTTGTGGACCGGATCACCGACCAAGAAGGGACGGAGCTCAACCCGACAGACCCGGTTGCCGTGGCGAGCGTGGAGTTGGCGGCGGCATCGGTGACCCTCTTCCGGCATGACCTCCAGCAGGTGGTTAATGGACCGCTCGGGACGGCAAGGCGGGCCTTCGAAAGTTTCGGCGACGGGGTCGAGAACGTCGGAGGGAAGACCGGCACCGCAGAGGTCATCAAGGCAGACGCCGAGATCGACCAGGTGGATACCGCCTGGTTTGTCGGAGTGGCTCCGGTGTTCAACCCGCAATACGTGGTCTCCATCGTGGTCGAACGCGGTGGCTCTGGCGGCAAGGTCGCAGCCCCCATCGCCCGCCAGGTATTGCAGCACCTCATTGGCGGGTCGGGATCGGTCACACCCCTCGAAGCAGGAGCCGACGCAGATTGACGATGCTCGAGCGCACCCCCCAGCAGATTACGGTGTTGCAGCGGGAGCGGCCCATGCGCCCCGACCTGGCATTGGTCGCTTCCTACATCGCGCTGTCGGTGCTTGGTCTCCTCATGGTGTACACCGCATCGGCACCACGCCTGATCGAGCTCGGATTGAACCCAACGCAGGACCTGGAGCGTCAGGGGGTGTTTGTCGTCGCTGGGTTCATTGCCTTTGCTGTCGTTTCCGCTTTTGATATCCGGCATCTGCGCCGCTGGGTCCCCGCTGTCTACGCGGGCAGCATGATCACGCTGCTTCTCGTGCTCACCCCGCTTGGGAGGACCGTGCAGGGTGCGCAGCGGTGGATCGACCTCGGAGTGCTCGGGCAGTTCCAGCCAGCCGAGCTGGCCAAGGTGGCGGTCATTGTGGCGTTGGCCGGCCTGCTTGCTCTCAGGCCGCGGGCGCTGCGATGGGACAGCATCGTCCGCGCGGTCGTGGTCGTGACGATTCCGGCACTGCTGATCTTCCTGCAGCCGGACCTCGGCACCATGCTCAGCTTCGGGATCATCGCCATGGTGATTCTGTTCGTCGCCGGTGCGTCGTGGCGGCAAATGGCTGCACTCATAGTCGCAGCTACGGTCGGCGCCGTCGCCTTGTTCCAAGTGGGAGCGATCCGGACCTACCAGGTTGAACGCCTGACCGCTTTCCTCGACGTCAACTCCGACGTCCTTGGTGCTCAGTACAACCTGCAGCAGAGCGAGATCGCTATCGGAACCGGAGGACTGTTCGGAAAGGGGCTCTTCAACGGGACCCAAACCAACCTGCGGTTCGTGCCGGAGCAGTCGAGTGACTTCATCTTCACTGCGGTTGGGGAGCAGCTTGGGTTCGTGGGGGCGGTCATCGTGCTTTTGTTGTTTGCCATCCTTCTATGGAGGATCCTGATCGCTTCGCTGCACGCCAGGGACCGCTTCGGTCAGCTCGTCGCGGTGGGCGCCGCCGCACTGATCACGTTCCACGTATTTGTCAACGTCGGCATGACCGTCGGGGTCATGCCGATCACTGGACTCCCACTGCCGTTCATGTCCGCCGGCGGCACCGCGTTCATCGCGATGAGCATCGCTTTGGGGATGGCCCACTCCATATGGTTGCGCCGGTCGCCGGTGCCCGGAGAGCGATCCTTCGACCGTCCGCAAGCCCCGTAAGAGCTCGCACCGATAGGTGACCGGTCGCCTCGACAGAAGTGGAGCCATTTTCCCGCTCTTGCCGCTTCGCGGCAGGCCGCTCGGGCCACGGCTCCGCACATGCCTCGCCCACAGAGACCTCATCGGGCGCTATTTGGCGGAGCCTTAGACCAGCCAGCTGCATCCATCTACTACGCTCGTCTCCCATGCAGCGACGCGCTGAGCAGGGTTGGGTCGAGGTCATCGCCGGCCCAATGTTCTCCGGAAAGAGCGAGGAGCTGATCCGGAGGGTCACTCGGTATGGGATTGCCAGGATCCCCGTCCAAACCTTCAAGCCGGCAATCGACACCAGGTATGCGGCGTCCGAGGTCGTCTCCCACTCCAAGCTGTCGGCGGCCGCGACCGCGGTTGCCGATTCCGAGGAGTTGCTGCGGTCGGTGGAGGATCGCACGGTGGTGGTCGGCATCGATGAGGGGCAGTTTTTCGATGAGGGCCTTGTCGAAGTGGTCGAGCTGCTTGCCGGCGCCGGCAAGCAGCTGATCATCGCCGGGCTCGACCTCGACTACCTGGGGCGACCCTTCGAGCCGATCCCTGCACTCATGCTGCGCGCCGAGTATGTGACGAAGACCCTTGCCGTCTGCCACCGCTGTGGCGGGCCCGGGCTGTTTACGCAGCGGGTGATCTCCGGCGACGATCTCGTCGTGCTCGGGGCCAC
>CAXMPL010000194.1:0-2840 GCA_964195125.1 uncultured Kiloniellales bacterium
TGAAGATCGCCGAAGGCACCTTTGACGAGGTGGCGACCTCGCCGCAGGTGATCGAGGCCTACCTCGGCTACGGAGCAGCCAACAAATGAGCGACAAGCCCCCGCTCCTCGCTTTTCGCGGCGTCAACACGTACTACGGCGAAATCCACATTCTGCGGGACGTCGCTCTCGAGGTTCGGGCCGGGGACCTGGTGTGCCTGCTCGGCGGCAACGCGTCCGGCAAGTCGACGACGCTGAAGACGGCGCTCGGCATCGTGAGCCCGCGCAGCGGGACGGTGGAATTCGACGGCGAGGACGTGACTGCGCGACCCACCAGCTATCGCATCGCCCACGGCATGGCAATCGTGCCAGAGAATCGCCGCCTGTTCGCCCCAATGACCGTGCTCGAGAACCTCCAGATGGGGGCGTACCTCCGCGAAGACGACTACTCCGAAGACCTCGACAACGTGTACGAGCTGTTCCCGCTCCTCGCCGATCGCAAGAGCCAGCTCGCCGGGACGCTGTCGGGTGGCGAGCAGCAGATGGTGGCCATGGGGAGGGCGCTCATGGCCAAACCGAAGCTGCTCCTGATGGACGAGCCATCGATGGGGCTGGCGCCGATCCTGGTCGAACAGAGCTTCGAGATCATCCAGCGCGTCCACCGGGCGGGGGTTTCTATTCTGGTCGTCGAGCAAAACGCAAACATGGCGCTGTCGATCGCCGACTACGGGTACGTGCTGGCCACGGGACGGATCGTGCTATCGGACAATGCCGCCGCCCTGGCCGAACACGAGGAACTCAAGAAAGCCTACCTTGGGCGCTGACCGCTCCACTGAACAGAAGGAACCTTCATGGCCACCCAACTCCCCGGCTCGATCAGAGACCGCTTTCCCATCCTCGAACGCGCCGTCTACACCAATAGTTGCTCCCAGGGCGCGCTGTCGAACGATGTCCGCGCTGCCTACCAGCAGTACCTGACAGATTGGGATGACAAGGGTGCACCGTGGGAGCTGTGGGTGGACCAAGCCGAGGGTGCTCGGGCCCGCTTCGCTCGTCTCCTCAATGCAACACCGGACGAGGTAGCGGTGACGACATCGGTGTCGGCGGGCGTCAGCAGCCTCCTCAGCGGTCTACGCCATGCGGAGGGTCGCAACAAGATCGTCATAAGCGACTTCGAGTTCCCGACGATCGGTCAGATCACTCACGCTCAGGAGCTGCGCGGGAGCAAGGTCGACCACGTGGCCGCAGCGTCCGATACCACGATCCCTCTGGAGCGCTTGGCAGAAGCCATCGACGATGAGACTGGTTTGGTTGCGATCACGCTGGTCTCGTTCCGCCACGGCAGCAAGACAGACGTGAAGGAAGTGATTCGCCTCGCCCACGAGGTTGGAGCATTGGTACTCGTCGACTCCTTCCAGGGAGTTGGAGCCATACCCATCGACGTCCGAGATCTCAATGCAGACTTCGTCACCGGTGGAGTCCTCAAGTATCTGCTCGGCTCGTCCGGTTTGGCCTTCCTGTACTGCAGGGCAGACCTGTTACCCCAGATCACCCCAACCGTGACCGGCTGGTTCGCCGACGAGGACATCTTCAAGATGGACATCTACGACTACTCGCCTTCGGCGACGGCACGCAAGTTCGAGAGCGGGACCCCTCCGATCCCAAACATCTACGCCGGCAACGCCGGCATGGACCTGATGCACGAGATAGGGATCGCGGCGACCGAACAGCACGTGAGCCGGCTCACCCTCCAACTCGTCGAGGGCCTGGACCGGATCGGAGCCAAGATGGTCACGCCGAGAGATCCAACGAAGCGTGGACCCATGGTCGCGGTGGCGACGACCGACGCCCAGGCGATGGTGGCGACCCTCAAGGAGGACGGAATCCTGACGTCCGCTCGCGACGGCAACATCCGCCTGTCGTTCCACTGCTACAACTCGGAAGAGGACATCGAGCGCGTGGTCGCCGGCCTGGAGCGGCACTCCGACCTGCTGGTGCGGTAGGTCGACGGGTCCTCCTCCAAAGACCGGGCCCACTGATCGGGCTGCGCCACCAGCCGAGAACCTTGTGGATCACAACAGCCCGAGCTAGGTTCGGTCTCCGTCATCCAGAGCGGTCGAGGGACAGGCCCGCCGACGCCGCGGCAGCCACCCAAAATGGGAAGGTGCCAACGCCTGATCGATGATCTCGTCGATGAGGCTGATTGATGACCGAAAACGCGGCGGCGGAAGTGCACTCTGGAACGGCACCCTCCCGGTTCTTCGACAGCCGCGCCTCCTATCTGATGTTCACCATCGCGACGACCGAGAAGCCGGTGGTGGCGGCCCGTATCGGCGAGGAGCTGGCGCACGTGAGTCCGGGCGAGCATGCGCTGCGGGTCTTCGACGCCGGAATGGGCGACGCCTCGGTGCTGACCCGGCTCATGCGTCAAATGCACCGGGTCTTCCCGCACATCCCGTGGCTGGTGGTGGGCAAGGAGATCAGCATCGAAGATGTACGGCTCGCCCTGGACCGGCTGCCGGACCGGTTCGCCGAGCACCCGGAGCTGGTGTTCGTCGTCACCAACATGTACTACCCCGAGGCGCCGTCCCTCTCCCCGGCAGGCCGAAACGAGTCGGAGCTCATCTGGCGGGAGGCTGCGCTCGAGGGCTCGACGACCGACGACTTCGGGCGCCAGATCCATGGTCTCTTCTCCGATCTGGTCCATGACTGGGAGGTTGCGGCGAGCCCGAAGACGGGCAATCCCCTCTATGTCCGTCCTTCGGTTCTCGTGCTGTACCGGAAGGATCGCCAGTTCTTGCTGAATTCGGTGATCCCCAAACCCGGCGGCGTGGACGGGAAATACGACCTCATCGTTGCTTC
>CAXMPL010000195.1:0-10122 GCA_964195125.1 uncultured Kiloniellales bacterium
GTGACCAGCATGCCTCTGTCCAACATGGTCTTGATTTCTTGCGATTTAGTGCCATCGGTCACGTATCCGTTGGAGATCGGACACACGGTGAGCCCCAGACCGCGTTGAATGATCTCGGCGACGAGGTCGTCATCTTCGAGCGCGTTCACGCCGTGGTCGATGCGATCGACACCGATGTCGTTGAGGCACTGCCAGAGGTGGACGACGGAGTCGTCCTGGTCGACGTCACAGTGCATGGTCAGCTTGTAACCCCGGGAGCGGGCGTCGATGAAGACCTGCTGGAACTTGATCGGTGGGTTGTCCTTCTCGTCGGAGTCGAGCCCGACTCCCACGATCCATTCCCGATACTCGCCGGCCTGGTTCAGCGTCTCGGCGGCCGACTCGGGCGACAGGTCGCGGAGAAAACACATGATCAACTGTGATCGGATCGAGAACTGCTCCTCGGCGTCGTGCTGGGAGCGGCGGATCCCGGAGATGACCGTGCCGAAGTCAATGCCCCGCGTGGTGTGGGCTTGCGGGTCGAAGAACATCTCGACGTACACCACGTTCTGTGCGGCAACGCGGCGGAAGTACGCCATTGCCAGGTCATAGAAGTCGCCTTCGGTGAGCAGAACGCTCATTCCCTCGTAGTACTGCACGAGGAACGACGGAAGATCACCAAAATCGTATGCGGCCCGCATCTCGTCAACCGAGGCGTATGGAAGGTTCACGTTGTTGCGGGCCGCCAGCTCGAACTTCAATTCCGGTTCCAGCGTGCCTTCGATATGCAGGTGGAGCTCGGCCTTGGGAAGCGAGTTGACGAATTCCCCGATCCCGTTCATGTGGTTCTCCGCACCGCGACTTGACATCGTAAACACAACGGACCGTGCCCGGCGTGTGCCATTCCGATCCAAGACGCCGCGAACCACCGTCCGCGCTCTGGGCAACGAACCCCGTGGCGCACTGGTCGAGGAAGGCACCGGCCAGGCACGCGATCCGCGGGCGCGACGTGTAGCGTTCGCAGCAACGGCGGAATCGCCGGTGACCTGAGACGGGGGTGGATCTCAAGCGGGGCCTTGGCGTCACGTGAGCTGACGGACGACACATTGGCTGCCCGGGAGCGGACCTGATGGACGAACGAAAGCGCATGCAGCGTCGCATCGTGCTCGCTGGCCTCGGGGCCCTCAGCGGCCTGCTGGTCGGACTCGGCGCCGCAATCATCCTGACCCAGGGCGGGCACGTTCGCATCGACCTGGAGATCGGCTTTCCATTCGTCGCGATCATCATCGGGGCCGTGGTCGGCTTCCTCGACCTCCCCAAGAGTGGCAACCGCATCCTCGCGGCTGGGATCGCTTTGGTAACCCTCGCGCTTGGTGGGTTCTCGTTGATCCCCCCCGCCAGTGCTCAGGTCGGCTGCGACGTCGCGGTCTCCATCGACGGAACGACGACGAGCCTCTTCGACACCTCGGCGGAGGATCCGCTGGTCATCGATCTCAGCTCCACCAATGAGATCTCCTTCGAAGCGACCGCGGAGGATGTCGAGCAAGGGACCGTCGAAGTCTCGGTGCTGTCGGTGTCACCACTCGGCTTCCTGATCGAGCCCGGCGGGACGGTGTTGTACTTCGCCGGCATCGACAGCACCGGCACCGTCCGGTCGACTTTGCAGATCAACAAATCCGGCCCGACCGGGTTCGTCATCACAGGTCAGGGATACAAGTCCCCCATCCTGCCGCTCGGCCGGGTCGAGCTCGGCATCATCGTCCAAGACACGTCGTCCGGTCCCCCGGTCAAGTTATGCGACGAACCTGCCTGGATCCGCTTCGTCGCCCAACCCGCCTCCAACACAACTGGGTGGATCGCGATGGGACTCACCGCACTCGGCCTTGCCGGCTTCACCGGGCTCCTCCTCGCCAAGGAGGCCGGGAGGCCGCCCCCAACGGTTGAACCCGGCCCAGAGCCGAGGCCGCCTTTCTTCAAGGAACCAACGCAGGAGCCATGGATCCCGTCCGACGGAAGGCCGCGCCCCAGCTATGTCGAATCCCGCGTGCTCGACGCCCAAAGCCAACGGATCGATACGAATGCTGCCCTCGTCCAGGGTCGCGAGTATCGGCTCGAGCTCACCCTCAATCTGGGGGAGAAAGAGAAGGAACGGGAGGGCCACCGCGACGTCACCGTATCGGGCCGGTCGGCGGGCATCGATGTCGAACCGTCCTTCCAGTTCGGATTCGTCGGAACGCCGCTGTCGATCGAGATCCCGATCATTCCCAAGAGCAAGGGTCGACATGACGTTGCGATGGACATCACCTCGAACGGTCATCTCCTCCAAACCGAGCGCATCACCGTGTCCGTCGCCGACAATGAGGGACCGCAGGCGGCAGGATCGGGACAGACCACGCGAACGGTCTTCTCGGCCAGCGACTTCTCTGCCGCTGATTTGGGCCAACGCAAACCCAGGTCGCTCCTGGTGATCCTGGAGAGCGACGAGGACGGGACGGTCGATGCGCGCGTGCTCGACCAGGACGGGAAGGCGCTGGTCACATTCGATTCTCACCTGCAGCCGGCCGCCCTGGCCGAGGCGGCCGCGGACGCGCGGGAACAGCTGCAACGCCAGCTGCAACAAGGTCCCGGCCTCGACCGGCACGTGTCTCGAGACCAGCTCGAAACCATGCTCGTTCCCCTGGTCAAGGCAGGAAAGCAAATGCATCGCGTCCTCTTCCCCAAGGGATCCGTCAGCGAACGAGACGTCGAGCGCGTGGAAGGACACGTCACCGAGGGGGCCATCATCCAGGTGATCCAACAACGGGCTGGCCTCGGCTACTCCGCCCTCCCCTGGGCCCTCGTCTACGACCACCCGTTCCTCCCCCATACCAAGCGCAACCGACTCTGCCCCGACTTCCCAGGGCACCCGACCGACGCCTGCCCCAACCGGGACGACCCGGAGGTCATGTGCCCCACCGGATTCTGGGGATTCCGCGCCATCATCGAGGAGCCGTGGGTGGCAACCGACACGGCCGTCCTCAGCCCACCCGTCGGGGGACGCGGCAGCGTCGCAATCGGGTACCTCGATTCGGAGCTCAGCGACTCTGAACGTCAGGCGAGTGTGCTGACACAACTCGGCATGGAGCAGATGGAAGACTTCGATCAGCTACTCGACATACTCCGCGCCCAGTCGCAGCAGATCGGCCTGATGTACTTCTACGCACATCACGCCCGCGACCACGACATCGGCAACCAGGGCATCAGGATCGGGGACGAACTGCTCAGTGGCCTCACCTTCGACGTCCTGAACGTCGAGTGGAAGAGCCGCCCGCTCGTCATCATCAACGGCTGCGCATCTGGCGACTACTCGACGACCGATCCGCTGAGCCTGCTCGGAGAGTTTCGGCGCGCCGGCGCAGTCGGAACAGTCACGACCGAATGCACGGTGTGGGATCCACTGGCAGGGGCGCTCGGCGAGCACATCGTCAACGCCCTCGCCGAGGGCGCGGAGATCGGCAGGACGTTGCTGGATCTACGGCGGCACCTGTTGGTCCGGGACAACAACATGCTCGGGTTCGTGTATCGACTCCAGGCGCTCAGCGAAACGACGGCGACCCTCCAGGCACGACCTGCGGAGACGATCGAGATCGACCTGCGCGACCGCGAGCCGAGTCGGTTAGAGGACTCGGCGTCATGAGACCCTTCCTGTGGCTCGCGCTCGCCGGCGCCTTCCTTGCCGCCTCGTGCACAATCCCGACGACCGGTCTGATCGCGCTCGATGACGAGGCAGAGGTCGAATTCGAGGGCCAGGTGACGATCGACGTGCTGCTCAATGACCGGCACCCTGAATCGCTTACAATCGTCGACCCCCGGGGTGGGAGAGGCTCGGTCCTAATTCAGGACAACGGCAAGCTGCTGTACACCGCGCCGGCAGGCTTCAGCGGCAATGACAAGTTCACCTATTCGGTGGTCAGCGACACGTTTGAAGACCCGGCCGAAGCGGCGGTCGTGGTAAGCGTCGCACCGCCGGTCGGCGAGTCCCTCGAGATCATCGAACCTTCGCTGGTCGACTTCGGGGAGGTTGCCGTGGACGGCGAGGCGTTCCAGGAGGTGCGGGTGACCAACGCTGGACCGGGTCGGATCCCGGTCGAGGCTCCGTTCATCGAACCTGGCAGCTCACCGGGCTTCGAAGTCGTTGGGTCCGACTGCGGCACGGATTTGGAAGGGGGCGAGTCGTGCGGTGTTGTACTGGCGTTCCGACCCGCGGACACAGGGCCGCACTTGGCGTCACTCGCTCTCGGGGACGGACACCAAATCGAAATGCGTGGCGTCGGCATCGTCAGCGGGAAAAACCCTGGGCTCCAGCCCGAGCCGAGTTTCGTCGAGTTCGGGAGGGTCGAGGTGGACGGTGAGGCGGTTCGCGTCAGAGAGGTGCGGTTCACCAACCCGGGACCGGGTTCGATCGGAGTGGAGGGTCCGATCATCGAGCGGGGAATCTCAAACGGCTTTCACATCGACGACTCCGACTGCAGAAACGACATCGCCGAGGGCGCCTCGTGTGTTGTTGTAGTGGCGTTCCGACCCATCAACGAAGGACCGCACTCAGCCGTTCTTGCCCTCGGCGGCGGCGCTCGAGTCGAGCTTCACGGAACCGGCACCGGCACCGGCACCGGGATCTCGGCCGACCTCGTGGTCGCCTATAGGCCGAGCCGCGACACAGTGGCGGCCGGCCAAACCCTGATCTTTGAGAGCATCGTCCACAACCACGGACCCGACTCCGCCAGCAACGTGACGGTGTCCGTCACGTTGCCGACTGAGGTAACGCTGGTGGAGGTAACGCTGGTGAGCGCCCAGGGCAGTTGCACGATCCTCCAATGTAAATTGGGCACCCTAAACAGTGGGGCATCGGCCACGGTTCTCGTCGAGGTAGAGGTCAACGACGACGCCCTCGACGGCGCAGTGCTGACGAGCACCGCCAGCGTCGATTCCGACGTCAACGATCCCAGCCGAGCCAACAACACAATATCGGCTGCCACCACGGTGCAGCCCACGATCGACATCGACATCGACATCAACATCGCCATCGATGGGATCGTCAGGGGGGACGAGGGGGAGATCAAAGAGGTAGCGGTGCAGGACGTCGAGCAGAATCTCGTCGGGGCCAGGTGTACTGCGAAAACCACACAGACCGAATCAGGCGGTTCCGAACACCCCGACAACGACTTCATCATCGCCAGCGGGGCAACCAGCGCCGAGATCGAGGATTTTGAAGCCGTCTCCGGGGCAACGGTCGCCATGTCGGGCGCAGTTACCCTTGGCGACTCGATCACCGTGTCCCTTCGGCTTGGTCCGAACCGCGTCTCCAGCGGTGGGTTTCTCATCACCTTGACCTGCACCCCTCCCGGGCGCGGCCGAATCACAGAAGGACCCATCAATGGATCTTGAGCCCATCGATCCCCGTGATGCCTTCACGGTCACGCCGGAACCTGTCGACGGTGACGCTCGGTTGGTCGCACCCGCGACCGCCTTGGAGTCGACGGAATCAGCCGCCGCCTCACAAGCCGCACTGCTGCTCAGCGCCCGGGCCGGAGTGTTAGGGGTGGGTGATGAGTTCGACAAAGAAGCCGAGGAAGCGAGTGACGCCGGCTTTGAGATCCCCGATCTACGACCGTTGCAACGGTCGCGCCGGCTCCGTGTCGACGAAGCAACCGAACCGCTTGGCATGTCGGTCAAAGAACTCGAACAGGAAGCGAAACCACAGCTTCAGGATGAGATGGCCCGAACCGTTCGTGGTCTGTACGAGCGCCCCACGACGGAGGGCGCCGCCGCCCTCTTTGAGGCTGCGATGTACAGCCCACATCCCTTGGTGCGGGTGGCGGCCGCGGCTGGCGCCAGGGAGACCACGCGCCTTCGCAAGCGTATCCGTCACATCCTCGAGGAGGGATCCCAATCCGACGACCGGCTCGTGGCAAGTCTCGCCACCGAAGCCCTCAGCAAGATCGACCCCAAGGATCCATATGTCAACCAACGGGTCATCGCGCAACCAGCCGCGAAGAAACGCAACCGAAAGTCAGAGACGGCGGTGATCACCCACGGCACGTTTTCGTCGGACGCCGCCTGGTATCAGCCTGGAGGTGACTTCTACGAGGCGCTCGCCCTCAATCGCCCTGACCTTGCGGTTCACGACGAAAGCTTCACCTGGACCGGGGCCTACTCGCCTGCGGCGAGGAGAGCCGACGCGCTTTTGCTGAAGCAGTGGATCGACGACCAGGGCCTGGTTGCGCCCGACTTCTTCGCCCACAGCCACGGCGGCACCGTCGCCACTCTCGCCACCAGACAGGGTGTCGACTTCGATCGTTTGGTGTTGATGGCGTGGCCCGTCCACCGGCAGTGGTTTCCCGTGTTCTCGAGGCTCAATCGAATCGTTGACATCAGGGTCCGCCTCGACCTGGTCATCCTCCTCGACCGCGGCGGCCAGCGCTTCCGAACCGATGCCTTCGATGTAGAGGAGCACCGGCATGGCTGGTTCGATCACACTGCACCCCACCAGCCGGACTACTGGGACGACCACGACCTGTGGAGCGTCGTCTAGCTCGTAAGCTGTGAACATGCGTCTCGGTGCCTCCCTGAAGGTGATTGGTGCCGGTATTGCCTGGCGAACCCTCGGTTCTGCCGGTGCCGGCGAAGCCTTGCTCGAGGCCGTATCCGGCGATGGCGAGCAGGAGAGGACACTCGCCGCGATGTCGATGGTCAAGGCCGGGGCACGATCGATCGACCTGATCGAACAGGCGCGAGAGTCGGGCCGGCTCACCCCGACGGTCGTCCGTCTTCTCGCCGACATCGGGGGAACCCGGTCGAGAGCGCTACTTGCCGAGATCGCGGCCGAACCGGGGCCACTGACCGAGTCCGCCGTCGCCTCGCTGGACCTACTCGACCGGATGGACGCCCTGGACGCCACGGACTGACCGCCGCGTCGCTTCCGTCGATCGGATAAGAGGCTCCGCAAATAGGGCACGATCCGGTCTCTGTCACAAGGCCATCTGCGGAGCCGTGGCCCGACGTGGCCCGTAGCCAAGAGCGGGAAAATGGCTCCACTTCTGTCGAGACGACCGGTCACCTATCGGTGCGCGCTCTAGAGCCGAATCCGCCTGGCTGCCGAGCTCTCGCCATGGCCACGTATCGATCGTTAGGCTGCGAGATCCCCGCACCAAGTCAGGAGCCGTGATGGACATCATCGCCAAGGTCAGCACCAGGGGCCAGGTGACCATTCCGAAGAAGGTTCGTGACGTCATCGGTATAGCCGCCGGCGACGAGGTGGTGTTCCGGATCGACGAACCGCGAGCCGTATTGGCGCGAGCCGAGCACCTTCTGGCCATCGACGCCGTCCCCGTAGTGCTGCCTCCGACAAGACGGAAGGTTCCCTGGGACGCGGCACGTCGACCGGCGCCTCGACTCGGTGCCAACAAGCAAAAGGCGGGCGCCGGGAGAGTGCGCGGTACCGAGGTCCCCTCGCTCATCATCAACCTGGCAGAGAAGAGTCGCTACCCGACCCGTCGATGAAGCGTCCTGACGACTCACATGCCCTCGGCATCCTCCAGCGTCGCAACTAGCTGGCGAGATAGCCGAACGGTCATGTACTCAATGCTCATTCGCCTAAGGCGCCCGGGCGTCAGCGGCGCCACAGTTCTCGATTGAAGAGGATGAGAATGGGCAGGATCTCCAGACGGCCAACGATCATCAGCGAGGCCAGGAGCCATTTGCCGAGCGCGGGCACGACAAGGTAGTTGTCGGCGGGTCCGAGCAGGCCGAGCGCAGGACCGATATTGCCCAGCGCGGACGCCACCGCCGAAACCGCAGAGATCGGGTCGAGTTGCGGATCGCCAAGCGAGCCGATGATCGCCAGCAGGAACGTGCCGGTCATGAAGGCGAACATGTATAGGAGAAAGAAGGTTTGGATCGCCTCCACGACCGTGTCGGGAACGGGCTTCTTCCCCACCCGGGTCACGAATACCCCGCGGGGATGGATGAGGCGGCGCACGTCCATCCGCGATGCCTCATACAACACGTCGAGCCGATACACCTTCACCGAGCCGGACGTCGATCCGGCCATGCCTCCGATGAACATCAAGCCCACGACCATGATCTGGAGCGCAGGGCCCCACAGGCCGAAGTCGACAGTGGCGTACCCGGTGGTGGTGACGAGGGAGGACGCGGTGAATACCGCGTCGCGGATCACATCCACTACGGCCCCTCCCCAGGTGCCGATCGCCATCAGGATCGCAGCCACCCCAATGATGGACAGGTACAGGCGGAGCTCAGCGCTCTTCCAATACACTCCAGGTTTGCGGGCGGCCCGGAAGTGGAGCGAGAACGACACCCCGGCCAGCAGCATGAAGACGATGACGACCCACTGCGAATAGTTCGAGAAGGCACCGACCGAGCCGGCGCTGGTGCTGAAGCCACCGGTCGATAGTGTCGTCAAGGAATGGTTCACCGCCTCGAACAGGCTCATGTCCCCCACCCAGAGCAGGATGGCCTCGACCGCGGTGAGCACGACGTAGACGAGCCAAAGGCGTTTCGCCGTCTCCCTGAAGCGCGGCGTCAAACGGTCAGGGGTGGGTCCAGGGCTCTCGGCACGTACCAGCTGAACGGCACCCAACCCCAGCAGCGGGAGGATCGCCACCGAAAGCACGACGATTCCCATGCCACCGATCCATTGCGTCAGCGAACGCCAGAACTGGATCCCGTGAGGGAGCAGGCCCGGATCGGGGATCACGGAGGCGCCGGTGGTGGTGAAGCCGGCCGCAGACTCGAATACGGCGTCTGTTATGTTGCCGATCGAGCCGGTTAACAGGTAGGGCAGCACTCCGAAGAGCACCATTGCGGTCCAGGCGAGACCAACGGCGGCGAAGCCTTCCTTGGCACTCAGTTCCCCAGGGCGATCGAAGCCCCTCCACAGCGCAAGCCCGACCAAGGCGGTGACAGCGGCCGCGGCCGAGATTTGCGCAGCGTCTGACCACTCCTGATACAGAAGGCTGACCACGACTGCGGACAGCATCGACACCCCGACGGCAGCGACCACTGCGCCCACCACATGGAGCAGGTGGCGCCAGGACACGGGTCAGCCGGACAGCTTCTCGGCGAGAGGGATCCCGTCCGGAAGCGCAACAGCGATCAAATGATCCCCCTGCTGGATCTCCGTTTCTCCCCGCGGGACGAAGGCGTCCCCATCGCGTTGGACGCCACCGATGATCAACGACTTCGGAAGCTTGATTTCGCGCAGAGTCTTGCCGATGGCGGGACTGTTCGGTCCCACCTCCAGTTCGATGGCCTCGGCATCGGAACCGGGGATCGAGACTGCGGAGTAGATCAGCCCGCGACGGACAAACCGGAGGACCTCGTTGGCCGCCGACCGGCGCGGGCTCACGGTCGCATTAATGCCGGCGCCACCGAGCAGACCGACCAGCTCGGTGTCGTTGAATCGGGAGATGACCTCGCCGGCGCCGAGAGCGTGTGCCACGTGTGAGCCCAGGAGGTTGTCGCTGTCCCATCCGGTGAGGGCGAGCACAGCGTCTGCGCTTCCGGCACCTTCCGATCGGAGGATCTTCGGATCGGTCGGGTCTCCACAGACCACGACAACGTCGGGCAGGGCCTCGGCGATGCTACGGCACCGGGCAGGATCCACCTCGATGAGCGTGGTTGCCACACCGCGCTCGACGAGCAGCGCCGCTGTTAATTTGGCGAGCCTGGTGCCACCAAGAATGATCACATTCTCCGCAGGACGATCGACGAGGCCGAGCAGTTCGTATGGTGTTTGCGTGTGACCCGCCTCCGCCATCACGAGCACGTGGTCGCCGGCCTTCAGCTCGGTGGAACCGCGGGCGATCATCGTCTCTCCGTGGCGGATGACGGCCACCACCAGCCAATCCCATTGCTGGACGGTCTCGCGGAGGTCGGCCAACGTGATACCCACCACCGCCGACTCGGAATCGACATAGGCGCCCAGCAACACGAGCCCGCCACCGGCGAACTCCACGCGCTCGGCAACCCGGCCCGTGCTCAGCAGCACGAGCAGCTCGCGGGCGGCTGCCTCGCCGGGGTCGATGACGAGGTCAACCCCGAGTGCCTCGACCTCGGCTTTCAGCTCCGGATCCTCGACCCTGG
>CAXMPL010000196.1:0-1535 GCA_964195125.1 uncultured Kiloniellales bacterium
GCCGGGCAGGTGGGCGACGTTGGCGACCTGCTCGATTGCTCGATCCTCGGCGGCGTTGACGATCAGCTCCTCGGAGGCGAACACGATCCCAGGCACCAACATCCCGTCCGTTTGCGGGATCTCCCAACGATCGTCGTCGAGCCGCCTGAGGTCCATGGCCTCATGGTGTCTCACCTCGAGGCGATCGTCTAGAGAACAAGTGTCGTCGTCAAGCCGTCATTGCCATGTCCGCAACTCAGCGTGATCAGTGATTGTGTCCGGGGGTGCCGGTTTCTCGCGCCGCTGTGAAGCGTTCCGCAACGGCTAGGTGGCGAACAGTAAGTGCACGACACCAGGGATGGCCTCGCCGACTTCAGATTCCTTGCGGCTAGGTCGCCGCGGTGCGCTTGGTAAGCCATCATCGGCGGTCCGATCGGAGCGGCCTTGCGAAGCTCAGCCTGTGCCCGTCAGGGTCGTCGAGGTGGAAGTATCGCTCTCCCCAGTCGGCGTCTCGGGGAGCGTTCTCCGGGCTGTAACCTGAGTCGATGGCGGTCCGGTAGGTCGCATCCACGTCGTCGACGTAAAATATGACCCGCCCCCATCTGTCGCGATCCGTCGGCTCACTGTCGAGCATCAGGTTGAGGAACTGGTCGCCCACTCGCAGGCTGGAGAACCCGGCCTCCGGCCCTCCGTACGACACTTCGAATCCGAGCGAGGTATAGAAGTGGAACGAACGGCTCATGTCGAAAACCATCAAGGTGATCGCGCTGATCGACCGGATTCGGCTTCCGTTACCCGTCATGGGTTCAGGCTATCTGGGGCACCGCCCATGCGGGTCAAGCCGAGCCGGCCGCCGACACGAGCGGGATCGGTCATTCGGCGGCTTCGACCTCATAGCCGTCGCCGGTGTCGACTACGACGACGCCCTGGCCCTTGCCCATCGGCACAACAATGACGCCTGTCAGGCCGAATACCGCGGCCTCGTTGGTGGGGCTGTGCCCGATCGCCAGGGCACGCTGGCCATCCTCGAGTCGGTCGAACGTGCGCTTGAGGCCCTCGGCCAGAACCGCGGAATCCGCGCGAACCAGGCCTGGGTCGGCCGTCAGCAGCGATCGGAGGTCGCCGACGCCCGCAACCCGATATGCAGCTCGCCACTGATCCTCCAGGGTCGACCGCAGGCCAGGCTCCACAACGACGCCGTCAGGGATCCGCTCGCCAAGGCCCGCAATCACACACGCAGCGGTTTGGGTCGCTCGCTGCGCTCCAGACGACACGATCACCTGGTAGCCCCCACGCAGCAACTCGCCGAGCGCTACTGCGGCCTGGACACCTTCTGCGGTCAACATGTCGCCCTCGTTGTCGGTATGGCGCCGCAGCTCCACGTACCGAGCCAATACATCCTCTCCGTTCGACCCCCTCATTCTGCCCGCCTGAAGGTGACAACAACGAAGATCGTGGACGCACTAGCGCTAAGCACACTGCGATCGAGGAGCTGGCGGGCTTTGCCGGTACCTACTCGAATCGCTGAGCCGAGCACTCGATAATGCCGGTTCCCG
>CAXMPL010000197.1:0-6372 GCA_964195125.1 uncultured Kiloniellales bacterium
GCAGCTTCAACACAAACATTGCTGCGATCAAGATCAACGCGGCACCTGCAAAGCGGAGGCCAGCGCCCCAGAAGGGATCGAGTTCGCGATTCGAGAAACGGATTCCAACCGCGTTGCCACCCGCCAACACCGACACCAGCAGAAACATCGCCAGCGTGACCCGGTCAGACTGTCTCATCTCGCACTGACCCTACCGAGCACTCCCCTGCAGCACCGCTACCCGCCCATATCGGCTGCGATTTTCATCGCAACACAGATGCGCCAGCGGTGAATGGCGTTCAACGCGGCGGAGGCAGTGCGCTATTCCCGACCGGAAAGCCTCCGCTGCGCAAAGAGCGCGGCACCGCTAAGCAGCCCCAACGCGCCACCGGCCAACCACAGGACCGCGGCCTCCCAGCCACCCGCTGCTGTAGCGCCACCACCCGCACTGACGCCGCCGACCGGAGGTGGCTCGGTCGTCGTGGTGTCGTCGGGCGGAATCGTCACTGTGCTCGGTGGCGGGTCCGCGTGCGTCGTCGTTGTGGTGGGAGACGTCGTGGTCGTTGTTGTTTCCGGCGCCGTGGTCGTTGTGGTCTCCGGTGGCGGCGGAGGGCTGCAAGTCAAGACGATGCGTACTCCCCCACTGGATACGCGAGCGGGGCCCAGCCGGAGATCCACGACGATCGACTCGCCGAGCACCAGGGTCCCCGACATGTTGGTGATCTCCGCGGCCACTGCCTCCCAATTCAGGATCTCGGTAATCGAGCTTCCACTGGTGAGGATGAAGTCGTTGTCACGATGCTCCGAGGCGTTGTTCTCGGTCTGCGCTGTCCCGGTACAGAGCCACCCGACCATCCCAGGGTCGACGTCCGCGGACGCGACCCGGAGAATGTCCCCCTCGTCTCCCCGATTGATCCCGGCGACCTCAATCTCGATCGTGCTGCTCTGTGCCAAAACCGGTACCGCGAGCAACAGCAGACCAACCACGGCCAATGCAATGGACGCCTTCCGCACATTCCCCCCTCTTTTGCCCGAGAGCGTGCAATACCACGCCCAAGACCGAATAGCCCTCTCCGAACCGTAGTAATCGACGGCCGGTGACGCGAGGTACAAAACCGACGTATCCGCAGTGACTAGCCCCCGGCGCCAAACCCGGCCATATCGCCGTGTGCCTCTGCTCGGATTTACATGCGAAACGGCCACATTGCGGGTCATGCGCTGTTCACGATCAACGAAGCGTGGCTGTTGGGGCCGCAATATGCCGGATACGAGGTTGCGCGATCGCGTGGTTCGGCTGACGTTGCTAGGCGTTCGCCTTTGGAGGCGGTTGGGCAGAGAAGGAGGAAGAGGCGGCGCTGTGAACGGCGTTGCTCCGTTGGAGCGATCTCGTGGGAAGCATCTCCGCGGTTACGTTGGGATGGTCGCGCCCTCGGTCTGTGGTGTGAGGTGGCTGCTTACAGAGCTGCCGGTAGGGACAAAGTAAAGATGCTTTCGCCGTCCTGGTAGCGGTAGGTGAGATCACCCTCCATGAGCCGGGCAAGCTGGCGCGACACGGCAAGACCGAGACCCATCGAGTCGGGTATCCCGGGGGCGTCGTGGGCGCGGCGGTACGGCTCGAAAATGAGATCGCGCTCCGCTTGTGGGATGCCAGGGCCGCTGTCCCTCACCGACACTCGGGCCGTCGGTCCACCATTTTGGGTAACGATCCTGACGTCGTCTCCCCCATAACGCAACGTGTTGGAGATCAGGTTGCGCATTATCTGACGCACCCGCGTCGGGTCGCCCGCGGCGTACCCGGCTTCTCCAAGGACCCTGACGTGAGCGACGGTCTCTGCTTCATAGGTTTCGATGACTTGGGCTGCTTGGGCGGCCAGACTGACCGGCTCTGCGACCACCTCCAGGGCTCCGATCTCGGCTTGGCCTGCGACCAGGAGGTCGTCGACGATGCTGTTGAGATCGAGAGCCTGTTCGGCGATCAATCGGACCATTTCGTGTTGCAGGGCTGGCGAGATCTCGGAGGTTTCGTCCTGCAGCAACTCGGCGAAGCCGAGCACCGCGGTCAGCGGGGTGCGCAGTTCGTGCGATACGGAGGCCAGAAACTGGTCTTTCGATCGGACAAGCTCCTCGAGACGCCGATGCGCTTGCTTCACTTCAGTGATGTCGACAAGCTGGGCGATCTCGTACAGTGGAGTACCCCCGCTATTACGCACAACAGAGACGTTGGTCGCAGCGAAGACGGTCCCGCCATCGGACCGCACATAGCGCTGCTCGATCGTAACGGACTCGGTTGAGCGGTCGGACAATTCGCGACGGACGCGGATGCTCCTTTCCATGTCGTCCGGGTGGGTGATGTGCATCCATGTCAGCGTGGCGAACTCCTCCTCCGAATAGCTGAGCAACTCGCACATCGCCGGGTTGACCTGGAGAAACCGTCCGTCGAGACTGCCAAGGACCATGGCGATCGGGGCATGGTCGAAGGCACTACGGAACCTCACCTCGGCCGCTTCCAGTTCGTCCTCGATCGTTTCGTGGCTTGCGACAACCGCCTCGATCCGAGGCAACCAAAGCGAGAAGCCAACTGCCAATGCCAAGAACCCAGCGAGAAAACCGATCACCTTTTCGAGGAATGCCTCGGCGTTGGTGTCGCCGATGAGAACATACCGATTGAGACTCTCGAAGTTGTCGGTGATGTCGACGACGCTGCCCAGAGTCACCAGCCCGAAGCCCGCAACGACAAACCACCACCCCCGGTGTGAGGTGAGTTGTCCACGTCGCCCAAACCAGACAAAGAAGATCAGGATGCCGGCCACTGCGACGGCACGAATCGATTCCAGGACGACGTCCAACATGGTCTGCTCCTCCCTCAGCCCTACATCGCTCTCCGATGGCATCGGCCGGTTTCTCTACGGCTTGAGTGCCTCGTCGGCCCTCGGCTCGCCACTACCGCGCGGGGAAGAAGTACCGCTGCGTGAGCACGAACCCAGGTTGCACCGCAATCCTGCTTCGTGGATACGGGAGCACCGGCAAATACACATTACGCAACGTTGATCACCGTTATCAGCTCGCCGTGATCAACGTTGAATAGTCGACTCCTACCCCCGTGCCGTCCTGTCGAAGCAGTTGAGGGCATGTAATCCGATCTTATCGAGAGTGACCGTAAGCCCTCGCGCAGAATCTGGTGCTACTGGGGCCATTTCAGCGTATAAGTCCGTATCTTTGTTTGCACCCACCTCAGAGATCCCGTGGTAGAGCAAAACCCCGAGGAGATCCCGCTCGTCTCGAGAGGCGGGTGCCTCTGCGGTGTCCATGTCTCCCTCTTACGGCGCTCGAGGGTGACATGGCTACGGTGACCGTCCGAGATGAGGTTCCTGAGACGCAACGCGCCAGACGTTCCGCTTGAGAACGTCGCCGACGTCTTAGTCGAGGAGTACGGCGTCGAGGGTGACTTGACCCCGTTCGAGAGTGAGCGGGACCAGAACGTGCGTGTCGATGCCGCGGAGCGCTCGTATCTGTTCAAGGTGTGCAACGCCGACGAGGACGAGGCGGTAATCGACCTTCAAATCCAAGCGTTGCGACACATCGAGCGGGTCGACTCGACCATTCCCGTGCCTCGCGCTCTCCCCACCCTCACGGGAGCGGCTACTGGTAGCGTGCTCAGCCCTGACGGCACGAGCCACACCGTGCGTCTCATGTCATTCCTGGATGGTGTTGTCGTAGGCAGCCGGCCCGAATTCGATACGCCGATCCTCCGGCGAAACACAGGAACAACGCTGGCACGCCTCGACCGGGCCCTTCGTGGCTTCTTCCATGCGGCTGCCCGTCAGGATCACCCGTGGGACCTGTCTCGAGCGCCACGCCTGCTCGAGTACACCCGACACATCGAGAGCGAGTCGGCCCGCCGCAACGTGGTTTCGATACTGGAGCGGGTTCGTGATCACTCGCTTCCGGCCTGTGCCACGCTACGCCACCAGGTCATTCATCAGGACGCACACACGTGGAACCTGATTGTCGACCCGGAGGATCCGACCGAGACAACGGGAATCATCGATTTTGGGGACATGGTTCACGGGCCGCTGATCAGCGAACTGGCGGTCGCTGCCTATCTCGGAGGACGCGCCGATCCCTCGCCGGAGACCATCGTCGACATCGCGGCTGGATACGACGATGTGATCCCTCTGGAGAGGGGCGACGTCGCGGTGCTCTTCGACCTCGTGCTAGGCAGGATGGCGATCACGCTGACGATCGCCGAAGCACGTGCGGCGTTGTTTCCCGATGAGCCTTCCTACGACTCGGAGCGGGAGGGGCTGCCGGAGAGACTTGAGGCTGCCCTCGAGGCCGCATCCGATGTCGAGAACTCACTCCTCCGGGTCCTGGGATTCCCGTCACCTGCCAGGGGCGTTCCGACGTCCCAACTCCACAAAGACCATGTCGCCTCGCTTGGTAGTCACTCACCTCACTTCTACGCGGAGCCCCTTCACGTCGTCGCCGCCGAGGGGATGTGGATCCATGGTGCTGATGGAACGAGGTATCTCGACTTCTACAACAACGTGCCGACCGTCGGACACGCGAATCCTCACGTCGTCAACGCCATTTCACGACAGCAGGCAATCCTGAACACCAACACCCGCTACCTCTATTCGACCGTTGTCGAGTACGCAAAACGATTGACCGCCACCCTCGATCACGGTCTCGATGTGTGTTTGTTCGTCAACTCGGGCAGCGAGGCTAACGACGTGGCAGGCCAGATCGTCAAGCATCGAACCGGTGCGGACGGCCTGCTGATGATGGAAGGCGCATACCACGGGATGACCGAGGCCGTCTTGGAGATTTCGGATGAAGAATTCGTGTCCCGACCACCAAACGTCGCAGCCATCACCGCTCCCGATGGCTTTCGCCATGCTCCGGCGACCCCTGCTGGTGCCGCCGACGAAACCGAGAGTGCCATAGGCCGTATCAAAGAAGCCGGACACGACCTGGCAGGGTTCTTCGTGGACCCGGCCATGACTTCGAGTGGTATCCCGGATGTTCCGCGTGGGTTCATCGACGCAATCGCCGGGGCGGTCCGAGCCCATCGCGGTCTCGTAGTCTCGGATGAGGTCCAGGCCGGTTTTGGTCGGACCGGCGTGATGTGGGGCTATGAGCGGGAGGGTTTCGTCCCAGACGTGGTGACTATCGGGAAGCCGGTAGGCAACGGGCAACCGCTTGGCGTCGTGGTCACGAGGCGCGAGATTCTCGACGGCTTCATGGAGCAGACGGAGCTATTCAGCACATTCGGCGGCAATCCTGTCTCGTGTGCAGCAGGTCTGGCTGTGCTGGATGTGATCGAGAACGATGGACTGGTGGCCAACTCTGCGGTCGTTGGACAATATCTCAAGGATTCGCTCATCCGGCTGGCCGAGAAACAGCGATGGATCGGTGATGTGCGCGGTAGCGGATTCCTTGTGGCTCTCGAACTGGTCAGCGACCGGAAACACAAGACCCCGGCCGCCGGCGAAACTGCCCTGCTCGTCGAGCTGATGCGGGAAGCCGGAGTGTTGGTGGGCACGGAAGGCTGGCGCCGCAGCGCTCTCAAGCTGCGGCCGCCACTCATCGCCAGCCCTCGCCACGTAGAGCTCTTTATCGAGGCCCTCGATTCCTCGTTGGACGAGGTCGATCGTCGACGGTACACCGTCTGAGCCGGAGGCTCAGTCTTCGCCTAAGAACTCGCCGATTTTGGTCTGCGCCGCCTCCATCACCTTGGTTTGAAGACCGTTGAGCGCTCTGGCCAGCGCCAGCTCCTCGCCGATGACCGGCATCGCCTGATCATCCGGGTTCCGCTTCGCTCTTCCCCTGGCCTCGAAGTGATCTCCCATCAGGTCGAGAACGGTGTGCACCGTTGTCGTGGCTTCGTCCTCTTCGATATGCACTGCGATCGTGATGTCCTTCTCCATGCTCACCTCCTTCTTTCGAGCATGGTCGAAGACCGACCGTCTGGCTAGGGCCTTTCGGTAGGTGGCACCGCCAAACTGGCAACTGGCAACTGGCAACTCGGGACTTGCGACTTGGGACTTGTGACTTGCGACTCGGGACCTTCAGATGTCATCCTGCGAGCGCTGGTGCGAACGCCGGCAGGGATCAGCGAGATGGCGGAGCATCTCGGCCGGACCGAGAGCGAGGTGCGCATGCATCTGACCCGCCTCGGCCTGGCCCAACTCGCTGGCTAGTCGTGATCTGACGCCGAGGTGACGAGCCAGGCTGCGATTGCGGCGTAGCCGAGCGCGATCACCGTCATCCCGATAACGATCGGGAGCAGCGTTTCGTCGTAGTCGGTTGCCTCTGCGGTCTCTGCGAGGGCGAATAGCAAGCTCATGGGAGGCAATGCTACCGAGCTCCGCAAGCGGGGTAGCGGGTACC
>CAXMPL010000198.1:0-8051 GCA_964195125.1 uncultured Kiloniellales bacterium
TGCCGGGCCGACTTCGCCTACGAAGCCCAAAGGGCGCTGATCGAACTGGACAGCGAGAAACACCATATGGATCCCGAGATCTTCGCCCGAGATCGCGACAAACAGAACCGGGCCGGGAGCCTCGGTTGGATGGTGTACCGGTTCACCTGGCGGCAGCTCGTCGACGCTCCGGAACAGGTTCTCGGGAGGATGCGGGCGGGTGCGCTACAGGCTGGCCAGCCCCCAGACCGTCATCACCACGCCCACGGCGAGCAGCCACCACGCTCTCCCCGGTCTGAAATCCCCTTTCTCACCCTTCGGCGTCATCCCTCTCCTTGCCTGGATGATGGCGAACCCGTTGCCTGCGATCAGCGCCAGCCCGATGGCAAGCAACATGAGCACCAGAAGTCGGTCGAGGTCGAAGATGTCGAGGGCGTCGTTCACCCGAGAAACGCTAGCCAGCACCAGCGGGCACCGATGTGACATACGCGGCCCCGCGCCGCCCGGTCCGCTCGCATACAATCGACGGGAGGAAGTGATGCAGACCTATACGGCCCCAGGCGAGCAACCGGTCGAACCCGGAGACAATCCGGTCTCGCTTCTCGTTGAGCGAGCAACGCACCACCCGGATGCCATCGCGTTGAGCTACCGCGTCGCCGAGGGCTTCCTACCGATCACCAGCGCCGAGATGCTCACCAGCGTCAAAGAACTCGCCGCCGGGCTGCTGGCACTCGGCGTCCAGAAGGGTGACAGGGTCGCCCTGTTCACCTCGACCCGACACGAGTTCACCTTGCTCGATTACGCCATATGGGCAGCTGGTGCGGCCACGGTGACCATCTACGACACCTCGTCCGCAGAGCAGGTCGAATGGATCGTCGGCAACTCGGAGTCGACGGTGCTCGTCTGTGAGACGCCGGCGATGAAGGCGATCTATGAAGAGGTCGCCGAGCGCCTCCCTTCGTGTCGCCACGCGTTGGTAATTGAGGAAGGGGCGTTGCGTCAGCTGGCCGAGGGGGCGACCGATCTGCTGCGCAACGAAGTGGAACAGCGGATCGGCGAGATCGCCCACCGCGACCTCGCCACCCTGATCTACACCTCGGGGACAACGGGCCGCCCCAAGGGCTGCATGCTCACCCACGGCAACCTCGCCTTTGAACTGATCCAACTCGAGGCCAGAGTCCCCGCGTTGTTGCGCGAGGGAGAACGGACGTTGCTGTTTCTCCCTCTGGCCCACATTGCGTCGCGCGTCATCCAAATTGGCTGTGTGTCTCGTGGCGTCGAGATCGCCTATGCCTCTTCGGTTGACGCACTGGTCGAAGAACTTTCCATGGTCCGGCCCTCGTGGCTGTTCGCGGTGCCAAGGGTCTTCGAGAAGATCTACAACGGTGCAACGCAGAAGGCACATGCCGATGGCAAAGGAGCGATCTTCGACCGGGCTGCGAACGTGGCCATTGCCTATTCGGAGGGGATTGCGCAGGGCAAGATTGGTGTCCTCACCAAGGTCCAGCACGCCTTGTTCGATCGCCTCGTGTACAGCAAGCTGCGCGCCGTGTTCGGCGGCGAGCTCGTATATTCGATTTCTGCTGCTGCGCCCCTCGGGGAGCGGCTCGGGCATTTCTTCAGGGGGATAGGGCTCACTCCAGTCGAGGCCTACGGGTTGACCGAGACAACCGGGGCATCGAACAGCAACGGCACCGACTTCCAGAAGATCGGGACCGTCGGACGTCCTCTCCCGGGGGTAGCCATCGGGATCGCCGACGACGGTGAGATCATGATCAAGGGCGGTTGCGTCATGGCCGGTTACTGGAGGAACGATGCTGCCACTAAGGAAGCCATCGACCCAGACGGCTGGTTCCATTCCGGCGACATCGGAGAGTTCGACGAGGACGGGTTCCTGCGGATCACCGGCCGCAAGAAGGAGCTCATCATCACAGCAAGCGGAAAGAACGTCGCTCCAGCAGTGCTCGAGGACAGGCTGCGGGCCGACTCGCTGGTGAGCCAATGCGTGGTCGTCGGCGATGGCCGGCCATTCGTCGCCGCCCTGGTAACGGTCGACGAGGAGGCGCTTTTGGCCTGGACGGAGGCCAACGGAAAGGACGGGGTCAATCTGGCGAACTTGATCGACGATCCCGACCTTGTTACTGCCGTGCAGACGGCTATCGACGAGGCCAACAAGGCAGTGTCGCGCTCAGAGTCGATCCGCACCTTCCGAATCCTCCCTCATGACCTCACCATCGAGAACGGCGCGCTGACCCCGACGCTCAAGGTGAAGCGATCGGTGGTCTTGGAGGAGTACGCCGACGTCGTCGACGAGATATACACGTAGGGAAGTCGCCTGGGAAGGAGTCGCCCGGGAGGCGAATCCCGTATTACGAATTACGTATTACGGGTCGGACCCCTGGTGACCGGTCGTCTCGACAGAAGTGGAGCAATTGTTTCCGCTCTTGCCGCTTCGCGGCGGGCCGCTCGGGCCACGGCTCCGCAATTAGGTACGCCTACAAGGACCGGAGCGCGCCCTATTGCGGAGCGCCATTTTGCCGAGCCTCTGTGAGCGGGGCAAACAGGTCGATGGCGTTTCCGTCGGGATCGAGCACGGTGGCGTAGCGCTGGCCCCAGAAGGCGTCGAATGGGGCCCGGCTGCTGGTGTGACCGGCACTGACCACCTCATCGTGGAGACGATCGACGTCCGATGGTCGATCACAGACAAAAGCGAGCCCGATTCGCCCAGACCCCGTCGGCGGCTCGAAGTTCTGGTCGAACGAAGCGATGACCTCCTCGGTGTCCAACATCAATCGGGTGCCTCCGGGGAGTTTGGCCTCCATGTGGCCAGCCGCTTCTGGGTCCTCATCAAAGTCGAGGCCGAGCAGCCCGTAGAACGCGAGCGTCGTCGCCATGTCGGAAACAACGATCCCAAGCGCATCGAAGCGAGCTGTCATCGGTCGATTGTGTCACACCTGCGTGACATGATGGCGGCATGACGGACCGCGGCGCGGCGACGATCCTGCATGCTGATCTCGACGCGTTCTACGCGTCGGTGGCGCTGCTCCGTGCGCCGGAGCTCATCGGCAAGCCGGTCGCCGTTGGTGGTGGGGTCGTCCTCTCTTGCACGTATGAGGCCCGGGCAATGGGGGTGAGCGGCGGGATGCCGTTAGGCCGGGCCAGGGAGCTGTGCCCTTCGCTCATCGTGCTCGACTCAGATTTCGGGGACTACGTCGACTACAGCGGCCGGGTCTTCGAAGTGTTCAGGGAATTCACGCCGGAGGTGGAACCGCTTTCCATCGACGAAGCCTTTCTCGACATATCAGGATCAACCCACCTCTTCGGGCCGCCGGCCGAGATTGGCGCCGCCATCAGGAAGCGCGTGCGCCAAGAGACGCAACTCCCGGTGTCGGTCGGCGGGTCACGGACGAAGTTCCTGGCCAAGATTGCCAGCCAGGTAGCGAAACCCGACGGGATGATCATCGTCGAACCGGGCACCGAGCTTGACTTCCTCCACCCACTATCTGTGGACCATCTGTGGGGTGTGGGTCCGGTCACTCTGGAGGCGCTTGCAACACTGGGTGTCAAGACCGTCGGAGAACTAGGAGAGACATCCGAGCGGCTGCTCGCCGATCGAGTCGGAAGGGCGAGAGCCGCTCACCTCCACGCCCTCGCCTCGAATCGTGACCCGAGGAGCGTCGAGACCGGGCGGCGGGCGGCTTCGGTAGGCGCTCAGAGTGCCTTTGGTGGCGACCACCGCTCTCCGGAGGAGTTGAGGGCTGTGATCGCCCGGTTGTCATCTCGAGTCGGGGCCCGGCTGCGGAACAAGTCGCGGAAGGGGAGGACGGTGACGATTCGCGCCCGGTTCACCGACATGGCTGCGGTGACGAGAGCAAAGACAATGCGTGGCCCGACCGCGTCGAGCGCGGTCCTGTACCGCACCGGAATAGCTCTCGTCGACAAGATCCTCGAGGACCATCCTGATCGCGGGCTGAACCTGCTCGGCATCTCGGTGTCCAACCTGGAGCGCGGGTCGACGCTGCAGCTCGAGCTTGGCCTTGACGAGGAAGCCGCCCCTGGCAACCCCAGGGAGCTCGAGCTGCAGGCCCTCGACGAGGCTGTCGATGCTCTCCGCGAGAAGTTCGGGAGAAAGGCACTCGGCCCCGGATCAGACCTCCTCGGCGACTCCTCCGAGTTCGCCGAGGGGCTTTCCGACATCATGAGCCGCGACGAAGGCGAATGACCGATCCGTAATACGTAATACGGGAGTCGCCCCCCGTGGGCGACTCCGATCGGTGAAACGAGCACGGCTGACCCCACCGGGCATACAACCGGTCCGACCAGGGTTTATGGTTCCGAGCCGGACAAGGGATCGGAAAGACATGGCCTCGATAGGGATCATCGGCGACGGACCAGGCGGGCTGTCCGCCGCGTTGTTCCTCGCCAAGAACGGACACGAGGCAACCGTCTATGGGCAAGACAAGACGGCGATGAACTTCGCCCATCTGTACAACTACCTGGGGATTCCTGAGATCACAGGCACGGAGTTCCAGAAGGTCGCCAGAGAACAGGTGATCAGCTTTGGCGCAGTCATTGTGGACGAGGAGGTCACCGTGGTGTCGACCGGTGACGGCTTCACCGTTTCCACGGCTTCCGCCGAGGCCACGTTCGACTACCTCATCCTCACCGAGGGTAAGAATCCGGTGGTGGCCAGGTCGTTGAACCTCGAGGTGGACGAACGTGGGGCGATCGAGGTGGACCGCGACTCCCGCTCGTCAATGGATCGCGTCTACGTGGTCGGGCGCTCGGCTCGACCGGAACGGAGCCAGGCGATCATCTCGGCTGGGGCGGGCGCCGCCGCAGCGCTCGACATCCTCGCCGCCGAGGCCGGCAAGAACGTGACCGATTGGGACTCGGCCCCAAGCGACTGAGCCGCGGGTTTCTCTCGCAAGCGACCGGACGCCCGCCTATTGTCGTCTGGCTGGTCGAGCCTTTTTCTGCCATAGTCACCCCGGGAACTGGACAAGGAGGACGGATGTCGTTTTGGGATCAATTATTGGATGAGCTTGAGTCTCTCGGTCAGACTCTCGTGGAGTGGACAATTCTGATCGGGGTCGCGCTCCTGGTGTTGATCATCGGGCGCTGGATCTTGAGGATTGTCCGCCGCATCCTGGAGAGGGTGCTCGGCGCCGATGTGCTCAACGGGGTATGGGACCGGTCCGGGGTCACCAGGGCTCTGGAAGGATCGGACCAGACCGCTGCATCCATCACCGCAACGGTGGTGTACGCCTACCTGATGGTCGGGCTCGTGTTGGTTGCGGTTCGAATCCTGAACCTGGACTCGATCGAGGATCTGCTCGAGCGATTGCTCGCCTGGATACCGCTCCTGATTGTGGCAGCGGTCATTGTGATCATCGCCGCAGCGGCGGCCAGTTGGACCGCCGACCTGATTCGACCATTTGCGGTCGGCCAAGGAGTCGGTTGGTTGGCGTTGGTAGCTCAGGTTGCCATCATCGTCTTTGGCATCCTGTTCGCTCTCGAACTGCTCAACATCGAGTTCGCCGGGGACATCGTGAGGCTCGTTGTGGCTGCCTTCGGGGTGGCGCTTGCGATCGCCTTTGGTGTTGGCGGCATCGACGCCGCCAAGGAATGGTGGGCCAAGTACGCCACTCCGGGCGCCAGCGCCGCCATGCGGGGGAAGAGCTCCGGCGACTAACCAGGAGCAAATGACGAAGAGAGGCCCCCGCTGGAGCGGGGGCCTCTCTGGTTTGTTCCCCCCGCTCCGGCGGATCACACGACCTCGAGGATGGGGCCTTCTGCGAACACTGCGTCCGCGTCGATCCCCATCCGCATCCACAGGGCGCTGGGGAGGCCGAGGTCGGCGAGGTACAGCGGGCGAACCTCACGGATGCGTTCCTTTGGCAAGGCAAGGGTCAGCGTTGCCGTTGCAGCGATCGCACCCGGATGCCCGTGCCCCGAGGGGAGGTCCAGTGAGATGATCGAGCGTCCTGCGGACCATGAGGCAAGGTCGGCCGCCCGACCTCGCAGGGGCCCATCAAGGCCATAGCCGACCAGGGCGTCCACCACCACCGGAGCCTCCACCGGCTCGGTCTCCGGGTCGATCCCCATTGCTTTGAGCGTCGCCAGATGATGGACAGCGGCAGGCCCGGGTCGATCGGACGCCAGCACCACCGAAAGCGAACGACCGCGATTGACCAAGTGCCGAGCAGCGCACAGGCCGCCCCCACCATTGTTGCCGCCTCCCGCGAGCACGACGATCTCGCCGTCCGGCGCCGTCGAGTCCACAACCGCGGCAAGAGCCCTCCCGGCGTGTTCCATCATCTGCAGCAGGCTGATCCCGAATTCGTCGATGGCGAGCCGATCGGCTTCGACCATCTCCGCCACCGATAGCCAGGGAACAGTGCCGGCCCCGATCGAAGGGTACGTCATGTCCCGATGTCTCTTCGCCGGAACAGGAGCACCGCAGCGCCGACAAATGCCAGGCCTACCGCGAGCAGCAGGGGCTGTTGCCAGCCGAGAGTCTGTTCCAGCGGGTTGTGGTCCCCCTGGTACCAGTAGAAAGGGGACAAGGGCCGGAACGGCTCCAGCCAGTCGACGACGGCGCCGAACCCGTTGAGCAGGAACGTCGCGACACCGAGCCCGGCGGAAACCCCAATCGCAAGGCCAGGCTTTCCGGTACCGGCCCCGGTTGCCAGGGCAACGGCACCGAAGAGGAAGGCGAGGAACGCCATCCCCAGATTGGCGGCAAGGAGGCCTGCAAGAGCCAGGTCGAGATCAACGATCGCATCGCCAAGCCAAACGATGACCAAAACACCGGCGACCAGCGCAAGAGACAACAGCAGCAGCGATGTCGCCTTGGCGACGACGACACGGTCCCGGGTTGGGGGGGTGGTGAGTAGGAGGTCGGCCGTGCCGTCCTTCTCCTCTCCGGCGAGCGCCGCCTTGCCGATGCCGATGGCGAAGGCAAGAAAGACGACAAGCCCGATGCCCTGGTACACCCGCGACGACACCAAGCCGGCGCCGGTCAGCAGCGAGTCGGGATCAGTGATGCCGAAGAGGGCCAGCAGCTCCGCCGGGTAGGCGTCGAGGAGGCCCTGGAACGCATCTCCAGTATCGGCGAGGCTTGGAAACAGCGAGATGGTGATAGCAGCAAGGAAGCCGATTCCGAGCAGCCACCACCAGAATGAGCGGCGCCGGTCCCAGATGGCTTTGCCGGCGATGCTGGCTAGCAGCGGGCTCATCGAGCTCTTGATGGCTCGCTCCGTCCGGCGGCCCCTCGCCGGGAATAGACGGAGCGTGGCGAACACGCCGATGTCGCGACTCCGAAACATCGCCACGGCCGTGCCGGTGAACAGGACAGCGCCGCCGAGCAGGAGCAGGTGCCACCAGGTCGGACCGTTGAGGAGCGGGGAACCGGTGGCGTACCAGTAGAAGGGCAGGAAGGGCTGGACTCTTTCGAGGCCTTCCACCAAGGGGCCGAAGCTATCGAGGAGATAGGTCAAAGCGGCGATGCCGCCCGCGATACTGGTTCCAAGTGCCCGCTTGCCGCTCCAGGTGCTGATCATCATCGCCAGCGACCCAAAGAAAAGCCCGAGTAGCAGCAGGCCGACGTTTCCACCCACCACGCCCCGAATCGACATTTGTAGGTCGACGACGAGGTTCCCGATCAGCACCACGACGGTGAATGTCAGGACCAGGACCGCTACCAGGGCGACCATGGCAAGACTCTTGTCGATTACGACCCGGGAGCGGGTGACCGGGGTGGCCAGCAGCAGATCGGCGGTGCCGTTGCTCTCCTCGGCGGCGGTGGCCGACGAGCCGAATCCGATGGCGAGGATCAACACCAGCAGCGGACCAAGCAACGAGTACATCTGTGCTTGCAGGAATCCATACCCGGTTGTGAAGATCTCGGGGTCGATGCCGGCGATGGCAATGAACTGCTCGGGCAGCTGCTCGATCAGCTCGATGAGGTCCGCCGAATCCCGGATGATCGGGTACAGGGCAACGAGGACTCCGGCGATGGCGAAACCGCCGAGGATCCAGCCGACCATCCCCAAGCGGCGCTCCCAGAT
>CAXMPL010000199.1:0-20889 GCA_964195125.1 uncultured Kiloniellales bacterium
CGGTTGCGGGCTTCCAGGGAGTTCTGTGGATTTTGCCTGGGGTGATAGAAGGTGGGGCTCCGGATCGGGGTCACCAAGGTGGCGGCCTCGGAAACCGTCAGCTCGTCGAGCGACTTGCCAAAATACTCCTGTGCCGCGGCGGTGACCCCGTAGGCGTTGGAGCCGAAGAACACCGAATTGGCGTAGAACTCGAGGATCTGCTCCTTGGTAAAAAGGCGCTCGAGCTCGGTTGCCACCTGCGCTTCGCAGATCTTGCGTTCGATGGTCCGGTCCGAGGTGAGGAAATTCTGCTTGACCACCTGTTGGGTGATGGTGGAAGCCCCGCTCTCCCCTCCGGCGAGCGCAGACCGAAAGATGGCCCGGAAGTCGACTCCGGTGTGCTCGTAGAAACTCTTGTCCTCGGCCGAGAGCAGCGCATCGATCACCATGACCGGCATCTCATCGAGGGGTGTCGGCTGGCTGTTGCGTTCGGACAGCTTCCCGAGCTCAACGCCGTCGCTTGTGACGACCGACGAGAGCCGTGACACGTCGGGGAACGTCAGGTCCATCCCATCGATGTCGCACAGATATTGTTCTTCTAGGCTCTGCGCCGTCCCCATCGCTGCCGTCGATCCAAGGAACCCGAACAGGCCGACCCAGCTAGCGACGACGATGACGATGATCGTCAACAACAGCAGCGAAGGGAGCCGCCGTCGCCGACGGTCTCTTCGGTGAGCCTCGTGGATATTGGGGTCCATCGTCATGACCTCAGGAGAAGAGGGTTGGTCTGCTCCCCCTAGTTAGCATCCAAGCCGTTCAAGAGCATAGGAACCAGGCCCAGATACACGGGGTACTGAGATGACCCGAGATGAGCGGTCACGGCCCGAATACGACGCCGAGGATCTCTCCGGCTGGGACCCGGAGGAAAAACTCGGCATGCCAGGGTCGTACCCCTTCACCAGGGGGCCGTACCCATCGATGTACACGGAACGGCCGTGGACAATCCGCCAGTACGCTGGCTACGGCGATGCGACTGCAACGAACAGCCGGTTCCGTGCCCTGCTCAACGCCGGCCAGACGGGGTTGTCGGTCGCCTTCGACCTCCCCACCCAGATGGGTTACGACTCGGATGATGAGATCGCCAGCGGCGAGGTCGGGAAGGTGGGCGTTGCCGTCGACTCCATTGCAGACATGCGGGAGCTCCTTGCCGGGATCCCGCTAGCCGAGGTCACCACCTCGATGACGATCAACTCCACGGCGGCGATCCTGTTATTGCTGTACGAGCTGGTGGCGACCGAACAGGGGGTATCGCCCGATCGGATTGGCGGGACCGTGCAAAACGACATCCTCAAGGAGTACATCGCCAGGGGGACGTACATCTATCCGCCTCGACCGTCGATGCGCCTGGTGACCGACCTTTTTGCCTACTGCGCCGCCGAACTGCCCAACTGGAACACGATTTCGATCAGCGGGTATCACATCCGCGAGGCCGGCTCCACGGCTGCTCAGGAGATAGCTTTCACGATCGCCGACGGGCTCGCCTATGTAGAGGCGGCGAGAAGCGCCGGGCTCGACGTCGATCGGTTGGCCCCGCGGTTGTCGTTTTTCTGGAACGCCCACAACGGTATTTTCGAGGAGGTCGCCAAATACCGGGCGGCGCGCCGTCTCTGGGCCCGCCTCATGCGCCATCGCATCGGTGCCACCGCGCCCGAGTCATGGCGGATGCGCTTCCATACTCAAACGGCGGGGTCGTCGCTTACCGCGCAGCAGCCGCTGAACAACGTGACCCGTACCGCGTATCAGGCCCTGTCCGCAGTGCTCGGCGGTACCCAGTCGCTTCACACCAATTCCTACGACGAGGCCCTTGGGCTCCCAACCGAGGAGGCTGCCGTGGTGGCGCTTCGCACCCAGCAGATTCTCGCCTCCGAGACCGGCGTGGCGGAGGTCGTCGACCCGCTGGCTGGGTCGTATTACATCGAGGCGCTCACCGATCGCCTCGAGGCGGAAGCAGAGGCACTGATCGAGCGGATCGACGGCTATGGGGGTGCGGTTGCCGCCATCGAAGCGGGATTTCAGCAAGGCGAGATCGAGGAGGCCGCATACGCCCAGGCCCGCAGTGTCGAAGCCGGAGCGGTGGTGGTGGTCGGCGTCAACGAGTTCGTCGAGGACCACGTCGGCGAGCCAGCGGTCCTGAAAGTGGACCCGGCAACAGAGGCCGACCAGATACAGGGGTTGCGAGAGCACCGTGGCCAACGCGATGGAGCGGCGGTGCGCGCCGCCCTCGACTCAGTAAGGGCAAGCGCAAGCGGTGAGGACAACCTGCTGTATCCGATGCGTGAAGCGCTGCGTCTCGGTGCGACCCTCGGGGAGGTGTCGGCGACCCTCGAGGATGTGTTCGGGCGATACCGGCCGACAGGCCGGTAGTCCGTATTACGTATTACGAGGTGCGCAGTGGCGGATCTTAAACATCGTTGGTTTGTTGGCCTTTCCGCAGGAACCCTCCCAAATACGATGAGAGGATCTTGTTGTCAGGAATCGGCCTGACGGAAATGTGTCAGCGATGGGTGAAGGCTTACCGGTAAGTGGTAGCTGGTAATTGGTATCGGCGACTCGCGACTCACTCGCGACTCGCGACTCATCTAATCACCATCAGGACTGCTCCGGCGGCGACGGTGTCGCCTGGCTGGACTCGGAGATCGACGATCTCACCATCGTTTGGTGCCTTGATCTCGTTCTCCATCTTCATCGCCTCGAGGATGCATACCGGCTCGCCGGCAACTACCGCATCGCCGGCGCCATGGTGCACCTTGACGATGGTGCCTTGCATCGGGGCGGTGACGATGCCCTCGCCGCCCTGGCCGCCGCGTTCGGACAGTTTCGGCGCCCGGCGGCGGGGCGCCGGGCGCTGGCCGGAAGTGGTAGGGGCAATGACCTCGGACCAATAGCGTACCTCGTAGCGCTGACCGCCAACCTCGACGGTGATGTTGCGCTCTTGGAGTTCGGCGTCCTCGGGCAGCGCAGGGGCCGTCTTGGTGGCGAGGTGGGTGAAATCCATCGAATCCTCGACGAGGCGGGTGGTGATTCGTCCAGCTACGAAATCCTCGTTGTCGAGGATGGTGAGATGTGCAGGAATGGTGGTGTCGACTCCCCCGATGTCGAACTCGGCGAGCGCTCGCTTGGCGCGGGCGATGGTCTCCGAGCGATCGCGGCCCGAGACGATGAGCTTGGCGATGAGGGTGTCGTAGTACTGCGAGATCGATGAACCCTGGCGAACGCCGCTATCCACGCGTATCCCGCGACCCGCCGATTCCCGGTAGCGCGACAGTGTGCCGGGGGTGGGAAGGAACCCGCGCGCTGGGTCCTCGGCGTTGATGCGGAACTCCATCACGTGCCCGCGGGCGTCAACGTCGTCGAAGGAGAGCTTCTCACCGGCGGCTACACGCAGTTGCTCAGCAACCAGGTCGATGCCGGTGGCCTCTTCGGTGATCGTGTGCTCTACCTGGATCCGGGTGTTCATCTCGAGGAAATACAGGTTTCCCTTTTCGTCCATGAGGAATTCGACGGTGCCTGCGTTTTCGTATGCGGCAGCGCGAGCGACGGCGAGGGCCAACTTGCCTAGCCTCGATCGTTGCTTGCCTGTGAAAAATGGAGCTGGTGTCTCTTCGATCAGTTTCTGATGCCGGCGCTGCATCGAGCAGTCACGCTCGCCAAGGAATTGACCGTTGCCGTGTTTGTCGAAGATGATCTGTGCTTCGATGTGTCTCGGATTGTCGAGATAGCGCTCCACGTAGACTTCGGGATTGGCGAACCAGGCATCCGCCTCCCGCTTCGCACTCTCGAAAGCGGCGTCGAGCTCGTCTGGCGAGCGGACCACCCTCAGGCCTTTTCCCCCGCCGCCGTGGGCGGCTTTGATTGCGATGGGAAAGCCGTGATCCTCGGCGAAGGCGCCGACCTCGTCGACTCCGGCCAGCGGTTCCATGGTGCCAGGGACGGTGGGAACCCCGGCCGCCTCAGCGGCGGCCCGTGACGCGATCTTGTCGCCCATGGTGGCGATTGCCTCCGAGGGCGGGCCTACCCAGATCAGCCCTGCATTGATCACAGCCGTGGCAAATCCGGCGTTCTCCGCCAGAAACCCATACCCGGGGTGGAGGGCGTCGGCATTCGATGCCGCGGCGACTTCGAGGATCTTTGGAATGTTCAGGTAGGACTCCGCGGATGGCCCTGGCCCGACGTTCCATGCTTCGTCGGCAAGGTCGACATGGACGGCGTCGCGGTCGAGTTCCGAGTAGACGGCGATCGCTCGCAGCCCGAGGTCGTGGGCGGCTCGGATGACCCGCACGGCGATCTCGCCGCGATTGGCGATGAGAACGGATTCCACGGCGCGCATCCTAAGGGAGAGTCACAGACTCTCATCCGACCACCCCGCTGAAGAGGGCGTTACTCGAACGGTGCCGGCAGGTGTGCCAGCCAGGCGCGGGCTGTCTACGCTGGCCTCGGGCATGGACCACGATCTCGCATACCTCACCAGGCCGGACGGGGTGACGATTGCCTACGGAACCGCAGGCGATGGTCCACCGCTGGTCGTCGTGCCCGGTTGGGCGACGCACCTGGAATGGCTGTGGCGGGAGCCGGCGACCTTGCTCTTCGAGCCGCTGGCCCGTTACTTCAGGTTGATCATGTATGACAAACATGGCAACGGGCTGTCGGATCGTGACCGCACCGAGTTCACCATGGAGACGGAACGCCTCGACCTGGACGCACTCGTCGACCATCTCGGTTTGGAGCGGTTCAACCTGATGGCGTGGTCGGAGGGCGGTCCGGTCGCGATCACCTATGCCGCCGCATACCAAGAACGGGTAGAAAAGCTCGTGCTGTACTCGACCTTCGCTTACGGCGCATCGGTGGCGCCGGAGGCGGTGCAAAGGAGCCTGGTGAGCCTGGTGCGGGCGTCGTGGGGGATCGGCTCCAAGGTCCTCGCCGACATGCTCACCCCCGAAGCAAGCACCGAGGAGCAGGAGGAGATGGCGCGCGGCATGCGGGAGACTGCCTCACCCGAGGTGGCGGCACAGACCTTTGAGATGTTGTACGGCTTCGACGTTCGTGAAGACCTAGGCGCCATCACCGCTCCTACCCTCATCATCCATCGTCGTCAGAGCAGGGCGTTTCCGCCTAGACACGGGCGGGAACTGGCCGCGGGCATCCCAGACGCACGAGCCGTGATCATCGACGGCTCAACCCACTTCCCGCCGATGCGGGACGATCCGAATACGGTGTGGGTAACCAACGAGATCCTCGGATTCCTGGCCGATGGCGCACAGGTGCAGCCGCTCCATGGGCCAAGCAAGTTCCGCACCATCGTGTTCACCGACGTCGAGGCGTCCACCGAACTGGCGGATCGGTTTGGCGACGAGGAAGCGCGCGATGTCTTGCGCGAACACGACCGCCTGACCAGGGCGGTCGTGGCAGCGCATGGCGGAACCGAGGTCAAGGCCATGGGTGACGGCTTCATGGTCTCGTTTGCCTCGGCGTCTGCCGCGCTGGACGCGGCGATGGAAGTGCAGCGGTCGATTACCGAGGACCACGCCACCCCGATCCGGATCCGCATTGGGATCAACGCCGGAGAGCCGATCGAAGAGAACGACGATTTATTTGGCACGGCGGTGATCCGTTCGGCCCGCATCATGGACGAGGCCGACGGTGGGGAGATTTTTGTGTCAGCCCTGGTGCGAGAGCTTGTTGCTGGCAAGGGATACGACTTCGTGGAGCGAGGAGATCGCGATCTGAAGGGGTTCGAGGAGCCGGTCGGGCTTTTCGAACTGAGGTGGAGAGAGGAGAGCAAGATGAGCAACGCAGCGGCGGCACTTGATGTGATGCAGGATCGGGTCGGAAGCCGAGAAGCCGTCGGTGACTGGTACTCGATAGGGCAGGACCAGATCGATTCGTTTGCCGATCTGACCCATGATCATCAGTTCATCCACATCGACCCCGATCGCGCCGCAGCCGAGTCGCCCTTCGGAGGGACCATCGCTCACGGTTTCCTCACCCTGTCGATGCTCACCCATCTCACCGGGTCCATTCCCGACCTGATCCCCGCCGTCGACGGGATGACGATGGTGATCAACTACGGCTTCGACCGAGTGCGCTTCATCGACCCGGTGCGGGCCGGGTCACGGGTTCGCGCCTCGAGCGGGTTGAAGAGCGTCGATCTCAAGGACTCCGCGGTACAAGCGACCTATGCCACCACGATCGAGGTCGAGGGTGAAGAGCGCCCCGCGCTGTACGCCGAGTGGATCGTGAGGCTCGTCTTCGACTCGTAGGGCGGTCCCTACAGCGGGATGTTGCCGTGTTTCTTTGGCGGCATCGATTCCCGCTTGTTGCGCAGCATGGCCAGCGCCCGGACGAGGCGCGGCCTGGTCTCCCTTGCCTCTATGACATCGTCGATGAGGCCGCGTTCTGCGGCCACGTATGGGTTGGAGAACGTCTCGTCGTACTCGTCGATGAGCCGCTCTCTTTCGGCATCCGGGTCCTCGGCAGCGGTGATCTGGCGCCGGTGGACGATGTTGACCGCCCCCTGAGCGCCCATGACTGCGATCTGTGCGGTTGGCCAGGCGAACGCCACGTCTGCGCGGAGTGCCCGCGAGTTCATCACCAGGTAGGCGCCGCCATAAGCCTTGCGGGTGATCACCGTCACCCGTGGGACGGTGGCCTCGGCGAACGCGTACAGCAGCTTGGCGCCGTGGCGAATGATGCCTTCGTGCTCCTGGTCCACACCGGGTAGGAAACCGGGCACGTCAACCAAGGTGATGAGCGGAATGTTGAACGCATCGCAGAAGCGCACGAAGCGCGCTCCTTTGACGGATGCATCGATATCGAGCGTGCCTGCGAGTGACGCCGGTTGGTTGCCGATGACACCGACGGTGTAGCCGTCGAGCCTGGCCAACCCGACGATGAGGTTGGGGGCGAAGTGCTCGTGTACCTGATAGAACTCCCCGTCATCGACGATCGCGGTCACCACATCGACCATGTCGTACGGCTGGTTGGGGGAGTCGGGGACGATCGTCGTCAGCGACTCCTCGGTGCGGTCGGCGCTGTCCATCGGGGTAAAGAAGGGGGGGACCTCCATGTTGTTCAGTGGGAGGAACGAGAGCAGATATCGGACCTCCTCCATGGCGGCCCTGTCGTTGTCCACGACGAAGTGGGTGACGCCGGAAAGGGTGGCGTGAGCGTGGGCACCCCCTAGTTCTTCCATCGTCACGTCTTCACCAGTGACGGCTTTGATCACCTCGGGGCCGGTGATGAACAGGTGCGAGGTTTCCTCGACCTGGAACACGAAGTCTGTGATCGCAGGCGAGTACACCGCCCCACCTGCACATGGCCCCATGATCACCGAGATCTGCGGGATCACGCCAGACGCCCTCACATTGCGCTCGAATATTCGGCCGTAGCCGTCGAGGGCAACAACGCCTTCCTGGATCCTGGCGCCGCCGGAATCCTTGATCCCGACCACAGGGACACCATTGTCCATCGCAAGGTCGAGGACCTTGCAGATCTTGTCCGCCACCGCCTTGCCGAGGCTGCCCCCGAAGGCGGTGAAGTCTTCGGCGAAGACGAACACCGTCCGTCCGTCCACCGTCCCCCACCCGGTGATCACCGCATCGCCGACCGGTCGCTTCTCCTCGATGCCGAAGCCCGTCGCCTGGTGGCGGACGAACATGTCGAGCTCCTGGAAGGATCCCTTGTCCAGAAGCAGCTCCACGCGCTCGCGCGCGGTGAGCTTGCCCAGGTCGTGCTGGCGGTCGACGGCGCGTTGGTTGGACGGCTCGAGTGCCTCCTGACGCAGCTCGCGGAGGCGATTGATGCGGTCTTCGGTGCTCACGGCGCTCCCGGTAGGCTCCAGCTTTGACCCGCGACCCTGATCGATGGATACACATTACGCAAGCATCCTGCTCGACTCAGTCGGATCGACACAGGATGAGGCTGCTGTTCGCTTCACCGGCTCGCCACTGTTGATCGTCGCCGCGCACCAGGCTGAGGGGCGGGGACGGCTGAATCGAGCGTGGCTGGAAGCGGATCGCAGCATGTTCTCCTCGCTTGTGTATGCACCGTCGGCTGAGAATCGAGGGCTCATTCCTCTGATCACCGGCTTAGCGGTGCGCCGGGCGCTCGCCGCAACGTTCGACGTTGACGCCGGACTGCGGTGGCCGAACGACCTCGTCGTAGGCTCGGACAAGGTAGGGGGGATCCTGGTCGAGGCGGACGAGGATCGGGCGGTAGTCGGGTGTGGCGTGAACCTGTGGTGGAACGATCCGATCCCAGGGGCGGCCGGGGTGCTCCCGACGGATCCCGGGCCCGATGCTGCGGGGCTCCTAGCCGCGGCATGGGTGAGCAGGTTCTTCGACCGATTGGACGGCGAGGCCGCGGCCTGGGAACCCGACGAGTACCGGGCAGCGAGTGTCACCCTTGGCGAGCACGTCGCCTACGAGCGGGGGAGCGGCATTGCCGTCGACATCGCCGCCGACGGCGCTCTCCTGGTCGACACCGGGGATGAGCTCATCGCCGTCCATGCCGGGGAAGTTCGCATAGAAGACTCCACTACGCTCCCAGGCGCCATCGAGTCGGGGGAGTCAGCGTGAGCGTTCTGAAGGGAGAGGGCACGACCGTCATCCTGTACGGAACAACGAATGTTTCGACGGGAGCACGCGCCTATCGCGGGTACCTGGCCCGACCCGACCTGATGGGGGAGTGGCCAACCGTGGTGCTGCCTTCCCCGTCATACGAGGCCTCCTCATCGGTGCACGCCATTTGCCGCGACCTTGCCAGAAACGGGATTGCCGCCGTCGCTCCCGACACCGACGGTCTCGACGCATTCATCGGGTTCATCACCAACCCCGCCGGCCACTGGTCGAACGCCGAGTATGGCTTCGGCATCCTCTCGGTCGGGGACGGGAGCACCGCGGACACCACCGCTGCTATGGCTTCTGGTCTCGTCTCGTCAATTGCCCTCGTCGATCCCACTCTCGACCAAGCTGCGCTCGGCCTGCTGACCGAGGTCGCGGTTCCGGTGCTCGGCTGCAGCGGCCGGGAGGGTCTGGCAGGGCTGGAGGACGCCAGGGCAGCGGCGCCGCACGCTGAGTGGGTTGTCTACGCCGGAGTGGGAGCGCAGTACTGGAACATCAACGCCGATGGGTATAGCCGGGTGGCGGCCGAGGACACCAGAGACCGGGTCATCGAGTTCTTTGCCGAGTCCTTGCCGGTAAAGATCTGATGGCGATCTCCAAGGCCGTCGTGACCGGCGGCGCAGGCTTCATCGGCGGCAACCTGGTCGATCGACTGGTCGACGAGGGCACAGAGGTGCTTGTCATCGACGATCTGTCCTCCGGGATGCTGGCCACCCTCGGGGACGCACGCCGCCGCGGCCACATCCACTTCCATCAGATGGATGTCCGTGCCCAGGAGCTCAGGGACGTCATCGTCGGGTTCACCCCGCAGGTCGTCTTTCACCTCGCCGCCCAGATCGACGTGCGCGCTTCAGTGGTCGATCCCACCTTCGATGCCGACGTCAATATCCTCGGCACTATCAACCTGCTGCAAGCAGCAAGGGATGCCGCTGTAGAGCGCGTCGTCTTTGCGTCATCTGGCGGGGCGACCTTCGGCGACACCAGCCAGATCCCGACCAGGGAGACCGAGCCGCGGCGCCCGGAGTCGCCGTATGGCGTCTCCAAGAAGGTGGTCGACGACTACCTGGCCTACTACCAACGCGCCCACGGCCTCGACTACGTATCGCTCGGATTCTCCAACGTGTATGGGCCAGGTCAGGATCCACGCGGTGAGGCAGGAGTGGTCGCCATATTCGCCGGGGACCTGCTCAGCGGGCGTGTGTCGACGATCTACGGGGACGGCAAGCAGACGAGGGACTATGTCTACGTCGAGGACGTCACCGATGCTTGCTGGCGGGCCGCCCTCCAGGGTGGCGGGCGCTATCTGAACGTCGGAACCGGTGTGGAGACCACCGTGGTCGACCTGTACGCCAAAATGGCCGCCATCGTCGGCTCCGACACCGAGCCCATGCATGCTGCATCTCGTCCCGGGGAGCAGCAGCGGTCGTGCCTCGACCCCTCGGAGGCCGCCCGAGACCTCGGCTGGGAGCCGTGGACGACACTCGATGACGGCTTGGTGAGAGCCATCGACTGGACCAGAGAGAATTTGTAGGCGAGTCGCAAGTCGCAAGTCGCGAGTCGCAAGCAAAAAGTTCCGAGTTGCTTGCTTAGCTGGCCCCAAGGCTCAAGTCATCCTCCGAACCTGGTTCTTGTTGGCTGATATCTCTTAGCTGGGAATTGGGAATTGGGAATTGGGAATTGGGAATTGGGAATTGGGAATTGGGAATTGGGAATTGGGAATTGGGAATTGGGAATTGGGAACTGGTAAACGTCATCGCGGCCGTCGAAGCGTCCACAAGCCCGGGTCAACTCCAAGTCGCAAGTCCCGACTCGCGACTCGCGACTTCCTCTCAGCTTTCCAAGTCCTCCAGCGTCTTCGGCCAGTCGTCCTTGAGGAGCCGCGACAGTGCGCGGTCGGCCAGGATCTTCCCGCCGGTCTGGCAGCCGGGGCAGTAATTGGTTTCCCTGCCACCGTGCACGATCCGCTGTATGGGGGCGCCACACACCGGGCACGGCTCGCCGAACTTGCCGTGCACGCCCATGTCGGGGTGGAAGGCCGTCACCTTTTCTGGGAAACCATCTCCGGTCTCTTCGATGCGAGCCGCCGTCCAGCGGTCGAGGACGTCGACCGCCGCCGCATGCAGGCGTGCGATCTCCTGGTCGTCCAGATTGGTGTTCATCTGGGTCGGGGAGAGCTTGGCTCGCCATAGGATCTCGTCGGCGAAGGCGCCCCCGATACCGGAGAACCACCGGGCGTCGGTGAGCGTCCGTTTCAACGTATGCCGCTCGGTGAGCAGGCGCTCTTTGAACACATCGCGGTCCAGATCCGCGATCTCGGCGCCCCCGGGATCGAGTGCGGCCAACGATTCTTGTCCCCGAACGAGGTGCATCGTCGCTCGCCGCTTGGTTCCTGCCTCGGTGAGCAGCAGCGTCCCGTTGTCGAAATCTATGGCAGCTAGCCCGTAGCGCTTCGGTACAGGCGCCCCGTGTTCGAGCCACTTCAGGCGCCCTGCGACCATCAGATGGATCACCACGGCGAGATCCTCCTCGAGGTCGATGGCGATACGCTTCCCGATGCGGTGAACTCCGGTGACTGCCTTCCCCTCGACGGCGGTCGCCGGGGGGTCGTAGGTTCGGAGCAGCGAGAAGCTGGCGACTCTCAGCTGCTCCAGCTCGTGGCCGACAACGCGAGGGCGGAGCGCGTGCAGGTACGCCTCGATCTCAGGAAGCTCAGGCATGAGGAGTCGCGACTCGCGACTGTTTGCTCATCGAAACATGTCCTCTTCGGGCGGGCGTACCAGGTCGGTGGCGCGGCCCTCCCCGCTCAGGCCCAGCCCGCGCACGATCGCAGCAGGGACCCGGCTCGCCTTGCCCATCACCAGGTCGGCGGCGGCGGCGATCTCATCCACAACGGCTATCTCTGTGACGTCGAGGATCCTGCCGGATCCGTCGAGCGAGCCGCGGAGGTCGAGGATGGCCGGCACGCCTGAGATGCCGATGGCGACGTCCACCAGACCGCGCCGCCATGGCCGCCCAAACGTATCGGTGACGACGACGGCAATCGAGGCGCCGGTGGTTCGCTCGATCTGTGTGCGCAGCCGGTGTGCCGAGCGATCCGGATCGACCGGCAGCAGCACCGCCGTGGCATCGTCGGTGTTTGACCGATCCACACCCGCATTGGCACAGATGAACCCGTGGCGGGTCTTGGTGATTACGAGATCGCCGCGGCGACGGACGATGGTATCGGCCTCGCTCTCGACAAGACGGCGGTACGAGGCGTCGTCAGGGACAGCGAATAGGCGTCCCTCTGCCTTGGAGACGACCTTGTGAGTGACGACGACGACGTCGCCATCGACGACCGATTCGTCAGCCTCTGTGATCGCGTCGAGGAGCGCAACTCCCAGGTCGTCGCCTGGTCTGATCTCGGGAATACCCACGATCGGGATGATCTCGAGCCTGGTCACCATCCGAGGTTCTCGAGCAGGTCGGTAGCGAAACGCTTGCCTGCGTCGCGTTTGTCGATCCTCGTGTCGAGGGCGTGGACGGCGAGATCCGGGCCGGTGAGTTGCTGTACGTCGTCAGCGTCCCCGTCGTCGACGACCAGATCGGACAGCAGCCCGTGGTATGCGGCGGCGACGCCCTCGTTGCCTGGCAGCAGGCCAAGCGAGACGAGCACGCGATCGGCCGGTCCTTTGAGCGGGACACCGCCAAAGAGAGGGCTGATCGCAACCACCCGATCATGGCGGCCGACGGTGCTGGAAATGTCAGCTATTGCGAGGATCGGCCAGATGGAGAGCGGCGGGTTGGACGGCGCAATCACCACGACGTCGGCGTCGGTGATCGCCTGGATGACGCCGGGGGCAGGGCGGGCTTCAGCAGCACCGGCGAAGGCCAGGCCTGCCACCTCGTCGCGGTGGGCTCGGATCACGAAGTACTCCTGGAAGGCAAGGCGCTCTCCGTTTGTGGTGAGGATCTCGGTTCGGAGCGGATCGTCGGTTGCCGGGAGGACGCCAACATCGACGCCGAGTACCTTCGCCGTTTGTGCGATCGCCGCCGACAGTGGTTGCCCATCGGCGAGCCGGGTGGTACGCAGCAGGCAATTGGCGAGATCGCGGTCGCCGAGCCGGAATGTTGTGTCCTCGCCGAGGGCCGCCAGCTGGTCCATTGCGGCGAAGGTGTCACCGGCGATGCCCCACCCCTGAGGGCCTTCCACGCCGGCGAGGGTGTACGTGATCGTATCGAGGTCGGCCGAAATATGGACCCCGTAGCGGACCTCATCGTCCCCGACGTTGCCGACGATCGTGAGATTCGTGGTAGGGAGTACCGAGGCGAGGGCGCGGGCGGCACGTGCTCCACCGACTCCGCCACCGAGGACTACGACCCGCGGATGATTGGAGTAGCGCGACTTCCTCTCTTGAATGGCGTCGTTCATGTCAGCTTCTCTCGCGGGAAGAACCGCGGCCTCCGTTGTGACGGCGATTCTCGTGCACGACACAGCAGGTCTTGCCGGCACGCTGGATGCGATCCGTCGCCAAGTGTACGGATCGGAGCAGGTCATCGTGGTCGGTGGGGACTCAGACGCGCGCCGCTTCGCAGGATCCGAGGAAGTCGAGTGGGTCCCTACGGTCTCGGGTGCCGTGGATCGGATGGGTGCGAGCCACCTCTGGTTCGTTCGCAGCGGCGTCCAGCCCCGCGCCGACGCACTCGCTGCCCTCGTAGCCATCGCGACTGATCTCGACGCTTCGGTCGCCGGATCGAAGATCCTGGACCTCGACAACCCGCATCGTTTGCTGTCGGTTGGGTTCGCCACCGACGTCTTTGGGACGACCCACAGCGGCCTCGATGATGATGAGCTCGACCAGGGCCAATACGACGTGGTGCGGGACGTCGCCGCCGTCGCCGGCGACTCGCTGTTCGTGCGCAGAGATCTGGCTCGCGGGATCGGAGGTCCTGACCGGCTGATGCCACAGCTGGCGGCCGCTGTTGACTTTTGTCAGCGGGCCAGGTTGCGGGGGGCTCGGGTGATCGTCGTTCCATCCTCCGAGGTCCTCGCCCCCGACCCCGGGCGCCGCTCTGAGCAATGGCTGGAGCGCGCCGGTCGCATCAGAGGGATGCTCAAGGTGTACGGGCCACTAACCGTCGCCTGGTCGATGCCGGCCGCGTTCCTTTCCGGGTTTGCCCAGGCCGCGATGTCTTTGCTGCTGGGACGGTGGCTGTTCTTCAACTGGCTACGCGCCTGGGGATGGAACCTGCTCCGTCTCCCAGACACGCTTCGGGAACGGCGGAAGGCCAGGCGCGGGCGCGAGGTCGGTGACGAAGAGCTGTTCCGCTACCAGGTCGGCGGTTCGATCGCGCTCAAGGCGACGGCTTCGCAGCTCGCCGACCGGGTGAGGCGGCGACTCCCCGGCGAGGACACCACCTCCATGGAGATAATCGGTCGGGAGCTCCGTAGGCCTTCGTTCGTGGCCGGGATCGGTGCCGTCTTGTTCATCCTCCTCGCCGGCCGATCGCTGTGGGCCGCGGGCCTCCCCGCGGTGGGGTACAGCCTTCCATTCCCTGATTCCGGGTTAGCCGGGCTCGACGCCTATGCCGGCGGCTGGAATCCGGCGGGATTCGGTGGCACCGAACCGTTGCAGCCCCTGATCGCGCTCACGGCCATTCTTCGCATCGCCCTGCTCGACTCTGGCCGCTTGGCCGAGTATGTGGCAATCACCGGATCGGCTTTGTTGGGCGTGTGGGGCACCGTCCGTTTACTCCGGGGGTGGGGGGTCACCGCGGTAGCCGGGACTATGGCCGGGATCGTGTATGTGGCGGGATCTGCCGCGCAGGGGCTAGCGGCGGAGACTGCGATCGGGGCAATGATCGCCCTCGGGGTGGTGCCCTGGGTGCTGCGGCTGTCCCTGGCGAGATGGCCGGCAACATCTGTCGGACGGGTCGGCAGGGTCGCTGCGGTTGGGCTGACGACGGGCATCGTCGCCGTCGCATCGCCGACACTGGTACTGGTCCCGATGCTGGCGCTTGTTGTCTGGGCGCTGGCGAACGTGAACGACGGAGTCGCCTGGAGGGCGGTAGCCGTTGCTGTGGCCGGTGTGGGTTTGGCGGTGCCGCTGCTGTTCCCGTGGATGGGTGCCGCCGACCTCAATGCCTTCCTCACAGACCCTGCGCTGTACTCATCGACCTCTATCGTGGTCGCAGCGGCCGTTGTCATCGGCTTGGTGACGGTTGTCGCCTCCGCTCCGGTGAGGCTCGCCAGAGTCGCCGGCTGGGGTGGGATCCTCGCCGCCGGCGGTGCGCTTGCGGCACGAAGCTCTGCGTTCGGCGCAGGCGTCCCGATCGGCCACGCCGGGCTCGCCATTGCCGCCCTCGGGTTGGCCGGTATCACCGGGGCGGCTTTCGAGTCGATCACGCGTGTCGAGACCGCAGGGTGGCGGCGGATCGCGGGCGGCATCGGCGTGGTCGCGGCCGTTGTTTTGGTGGCCGCCTCGAGCGTGGTGTTGATCGGAGGCCGAGCCGGGATTCCCGCCGATCGCTTTCGCGAGGCCTTTGCTTTCACTCAGGCTCGGCCTGGGGATCCGGCGGCTTCCAGGATTCTGGTCCTGGGCGGCCCTGGAGACCTCCCAGGCGATGAGCGGACCATTCAGGGCGCCACCTACCGGGTGGTGGCGGCACCGATGCCTGAGATGTGGGAGGCACGCCTCGACGGCCTTCACCTCGCCGACCGGGAGCTTGATGACGTCCTCGAGACCATCATCGCCGGTGAGACGTCGCGTGCCGGTGAGGCGCTTGCACCGTTCGGGATTCGGTGGATCGTCATCATGCAATCCGATGAGGATGCGTCATACGCCACGGCCTGGAGCGACCGGCTGACCGGGCAGCTCGACATCGTGTCGCTGAGCGCCGGCCTCGCCAACGAGACCTACGAGAACGAGTCCGCAGGCGCGGTGCGGGCCGTGACCTCCGGCGCCATGGTCTGGCCCCGCGTCGGGGTCGGCTACGAGGGAACGTCCGAGGACGGCCGGCTTACCGTCAGAGAGAACGCGCACCAGCGGTGGGGCCCGCAGCCGTGGCAGCAGGGGGGCGTTTGGAACGAGGTATCGGCGTCGACCGGGGCCTCCGGGTTTAGAGCGATCGATCGGCGCAGGTACCAGGCGTACGCGGCGGCGTTCTGGGCCATCGTTCTGGTCGGATTCGCTTGGGCGGGCAGGAGATTCGGATGAGGAGGATGCTCGCCATCATTGCCGCAGTCACGCTCGGCGCCCTGGCGCTGGTCCAGGTGGAGCCGTCGGCGCCAAACGAGCCCGGCCTTGGGTTCTCGGTACCGATCGACCCTGGAGGCGCCATCGGCGATCAGAGTGTCTGGTATTGCCCCTGGGTCGAGTCGGGAGCCGTGCGCGATTCGACCTACGACGTCGGCACCGCCGTCGATGTTGAGGCGTTGATCACTTTGCCCAACCCCAACCCAACGCTGGAGCCAGACACGCTGCCCTTCGTGCTGCGGGGACCCGACGCCAGGAGTGTCGATACTGCAGAGCTGGCTCGGCGCGGCCCGACGCCAGGGATAGTCGAGTTCGACGACGGTCCGGCGGTGGTGTCCACCACGATGTGGACCGATGAGCTGTTGACCGGGGACCGGTGTGTGGTGTCGGTGCCAAAGGTGTGGCATCTTGTCGGGGGCATCACCGCAGAAGGATTCACCCTTGAGCTGCGCCTGTTCAATCCGTTCCCTGAGGCGGCCAAGGTGACGGTCCAGGCGGTGAGCGAGTTCGGCAGCTCGCCGCTCGGTGGCTTCGAGGGCCTCGACGTGCCAGGCCGGTCGTGGATCACAGAGGACTTGTCGCGCGTGATCCCGTTCCTCGACAATGTGACGCTGACCGTCAAGGCCGACACCGGTCTGGTAATCCCCGCTCTTGTGCTGAACAACGAAACCGACGAGGCCTCCTGGAATGGCATTAGCCAATCGGCGACCTGGGACTTTCCAGTGACGAGCGTTACGGGGCTCGAACCGACCCTTGTGCTTTCGAACACAAGCAACCTCCCGGCCAATGTCACCATCGACGTGTTTGCCATCGATGGCGCGATGCTTGAAGTAACCACCCTGCTCGTCTCGCCGCAGCAGCCGGTGCGTCTCCACCTCTCCGACTTTGCCACTCCGCCGTTCGGTATCAGGGTCCGGTCCAACGCGCCCGTCGGTGCGGTTATCCAGGCCGGTCCTCCTGGCGCCTTCCCGCGCAGCGAGCTCGGCGATGGCCTGGACGACGACCTGGCGACAGGCGTCGCACCAGGTGGAGAAGATGGAGATCCCACCCAGAGTGGCGATGATGGGGCCCCCGACGCCTACATCGGGTTGGCATCCACCACCGGCAACATCGATCCGACGACTCGATGGCTTCTCACGGGGATCGGGGTGGTGCCCGCCGCCGACACGTCGATCTGGCTGATGAACGCTTCTGGCGACCAGGCGACGGTCACTCTCATCCCGCTCGGAGCGACCACAACCGGCCCAGACAAGGTCATCGTCGCCCCTGGGTCGATCGTCGAGGTTCCGTTCGCCGAGGTCTCAGAGACCGGGTTGACCGGCCTGATCGTCGACGCCACGGTGCCGATCAGCACCGGGTTGTCGATCGCCGGGAGCCGCGGCGTCGCCTTCATCGCAGGGATTCCGGTCGAATGACGATCGCATCACGTGTTGTGATCGTCCTCGTCGCCGCAGTCATTGTGATCATCGTGATGCGGCTTGCCGGTCGGTGGCAGCGCCCGTCGCACCCACCGATCGAGCTTGGCGACGTTGGCCCCCGTCCCGGTGTCGTGCTATTCACGTCCACCGATTGCACCAATTGCAAGGAGGCCCTGGCCGTCGTCGGGTCTCTCGGTGTCGAGGTCCGTGAGATCACGTGGGAGCTCGAGCCCGGCGTCTTCGACAGCGTCGGCGTCGAGGCGGTGCCGCTCGTCACCGTCGTCGACGCGGTAGGGCACACCGAGTTGCTTGCAGCTGGTGTGCCGCGGCATAGGGCATTGCGGCGCGCGGTCAGGCGCGCGGGCTTGTTGGAGTAGTTATTCGCCTTACGGGAGGCGAAGAGTCGCGACTCGAGCACGCGGACCCGCAGCTCGGTTGATCCTTGGACTCATCCCGCCCGTCTCCTAAGTTCCAGCGTCCAGCCCGTGGGAGGAGACCGATGCCGATTGACCGCGACGTGCTCGAAGCGGTGCGCGAGATGGATGAGCACGAGCTCCGTCGGCTCTACATCCTGGCAAAGGCTCGCCTCGAGAGCCGCGGCATGACGCTGCCTGGCTCCGGTCCCCAGGTGAAGCTTCGCCAGCAAAAGGTCCGTTGTGGCAAGGACAGCTGCACCCGCTGTCCGCACGGGCCCTACTGGTACGCGTACTGGTCGGAGGACGGTCGGAGACGATCTCGCTACCTCGGGAAGCTCGAAGATGTGCCAGAGGCTGTCGTCCGCGCCTAGAGGCATCAACCACTCTGCGTCATAAGGAAAGCGATCAGGTCAGCCACATCTTGCGCGTCCAGTCTCTCGCCGTAGTTCCGCGGCATCAGGCAGACGGGTCCTTCCGCCAGGAATTCGCATGGAAGGACGATCGACTCACGCAGATACTCCTCGGCCGAATAGCCCTCTCTGGTCGTCCCGGCTCTTTCAGCGATGCCGAACATCGACGGCGCAGCGATTTGCCGTGGGAACGTCTCAAGGAATTCCTCGGTCAATTCTTCCAGCAAGTGGCAGGCGGTACAGCTAAATCCCACCCCATCCGTCGACATGGGGCCGAACAACTGCTCCCCCGTTGCCACATCGCCTGCCGGCAGAGGCGTAGTCAAGTCGGTTCCTACCGGCTCGAATTCGCCTGGCGGCTCGGTTGTCGATGGTGTTAGAGCCGGAGTCGAAGTTGTCTCCGCGATCTCTTTCCCGGACGACTCGCAGGCTGTGAGAGCAAGCACGACAACGGCCAATCCGGTGAGCACGAGCCGGGTTCTACTCATGTTCTCTCGTTGTGGTTCGAAGGCCAACCTGCCACCCCTTTCCTCGTCGCCGAGCCTGAAACGAGTGCGTCGGAACACCGGCTACCTACCTACCCACCGAAAGCGGCTCATATTCAGCGGTTACCTCACTGTCAACAAGGCCGAGCAGCAAGCCCGATCGGGATGTGCACGTGTCCGTGTCGAGGCCCACAAATCGGAGGTTGCCGTTTTCCAGTACGCGGATCTCGTAGGTGCCACCTTGATCGGGTTGGCCGCAGAAACCGCCGGTCTGGGTAATGGATACGGTTGTTCCCTCAAACCTGGCCTCATAAATCACGGTCGGGCGGTCCGCAATCAGGTCCGTGTCCGATGAGGAGTGGATGGTCCCATCGTTTAAGAAGAGGAAGTACACCTTTGTGCCCATGATCCCCAAGTCGGGTCCGCGGCGGAGGTAGGTCCCTGCGATGTCCTCGAAGGAGGCGATAGGGCCGGGCAGGGTATCGACGTCGTTCCCGCCGTCACCGCTGAGAGTCAAGATCGCTGCCGCCGCTCCGATCACCAACACCAAGACAGCGGCGGCGATCGCAATCAGCGGGCCTCTTCCACGGACCGGAATCGGTCGCGGACGATCCGGCTGGACCTGGAGCAACCCGATTCGTTCGGTGAAGATTTCGTCGAATGTGACTGGCGGCGCGGTGTCATCGAGATAGACACGGATCTGCGTGGCGAGATCAGGCATGCGTTTCCACCCCCAGCTTGTTGCGGAGCTTGGTGAGACCCCTTGCCAGATGGGTATCAATGGCCGAGACCGAGATATCGAGGATCGAAGCGATCTCCTGACGGTCGTACCCGTAGCCGTGAACCAACACGACCACGAGTCGCTGCCGTTCGGAGAGCCCGTCCAGGGCCCCGGGGAGCCCCGGCTCGACATCGGGCAAGCGACCGGGCTCAACCGGCATGAATCTCGGAGTCAAGCGGCGAGTCCGGCCCCGGCTGCGCCCCACCCGGTACAGGTACCCGGCAGGATTGGCCATCGACTTGACGCGCTCCCGGTGTTCCCAGGCGTAGGCGAGTGCCTCGGCTGTGGCGTCACGACCCTGCTCTTGCCCGTACACGGCGACAAGAGCGTGCCGCAGGCCGGGTTCGACGTCGCGGACCAGACCATCGAACCAGGCATCGCTTCGCGCCCGGCGCTCCACATATCCTCCGCGTGGTCTCTCACCCATTAAAGGCAATGAGACATGAATCGCGCCACACGCAACTTGCCGTACACCCCGAACTCGACCTGAGCGGCCACGGTCGGCAAACAAGAGGAAGGACCCCGCCCATGAAACGGGGTCCTTCCTGTCATCAGGCTGAACGCTATCCGCATTCGTTGCCGACTACGGAGCCGAAGTCGATTGGGCCTGGGCTATTCGCGACGCCAACGTCTGTGGCGTTCCACGGACCCACAAACCCCCCCGGAGGATTAAACCCCGCCTTATCGAATGCGGGGAAGTCGGTTTCGCAGAGGTTGTTAGCACCCACCCCATCTGGTGCGTTGTCAGGCGGATTAAATGCCAGGGCTGCCCCAGCGAAGGCGATCATCATCATGATCGCAAACACCAGCGCAATCGATAGTCGAACAATACGGGACATTGGGGTTCTCCCCTCGGTCGGGTCGGTCACCTCAGGGGGTGCCGACTTCAGATAACTCCATTCTCGGAGCTCCCAGGGCGACGCACGATTACCTGGTGCCCCTTTTCCCACGCACCCTCCAGGTGCCTTCTCACCTACTAGAGGCGACGAAACACGAATCGCGCCACACGCAGCTTGCTCGGAAGAGGTTCGTCCGACTTAAGTTGACGGCGCCAGAGCCTGCTCGCGATCTGGCGAACGGGGAGAGCATGCAGCCGATCGCCGTGTCCAGATCGACGTCGAGGGTGTCGGCCAGTTCGGCGTAGTGCGGTGCCCGGGCGGCGGCTACGAAGTGTGCGAGCCGTGGCCCCGAGCGGGCCGTAGCCAAGAGCGGAAAAATCGCGCTCCGCAGATAGGCCGCGATCCGGTCTCTGTCGGCACAGCCGTTTGCGGAGCCGTGGCCCGAGCGGCCCGCCGCGAAGCGGCAATAGCGGGAAATGAGGCTCCACTTCTGTTGAGATGATCGAGCACCTATCGGTACTTTTCGCGTATCCGCGCTACTCTTTCGAACTATGGGAAGGCAAGAACCCACCACCGGATTGCTCTGCGAGGAATGCGGCAACGACTCCGTCATCCAGATCGAGCTCACGCTCCCTGACGGATCTGAGG
>CAXMPL010000200.1:0-23244 GCA_964195125.1 uncultured Kiloniellales bacterium
ATCAGCTACATACGCAAGGCCGGCCACGACCTGTGGATGTTCGGGGTGCAGCCCGACGACGGTCCGCTGAAATATCAGGCGGGACAGTACACGACGCTCGCGCTCGGTTTTTGGGAGCCGCGCATCGACGATCGAACCGAGGAGCAAGACGATGAGCAGCGCAGGAAGCTGGCCAGGAGATCGTATTCGGTAAGCAGCGCGATCCTCGCCGAGGATGGCTCGCTCCTCGATCCCACAGAAGAGACTGCCGCCGAGTTCTACGTCGTACTCGTTGACAGCGGTTTGCAGGGCACTCCGGCCGTCCTCACCCCCCGACTCTTTCTCAAGGATGTTGGCGATCGACTTTTCATCGGCCGCAAGGCTGCCGGCCGCTACCGCCTCGACAGGTTTGACGATCCCACCGCAGACGTGATCTTCCTCTCTACGGGAACCGGGGAGGCACCCAACAATCGGATGACGCTTGACCTGTTGCGGGCCGAACATCAGGGCAACATCGTCGCAGTGTGCACAACCCGCTACAAACGCGATCTCGCCTACCTGGAAACCCACCAGCAACTGGTCGAGCGCTACGACAACTATCAGTACATCCCGTTAACGACACGCGAGCCGGAGAACGAGGGCAACAAGGTATACATTCAGGACCTCATCGAGTCGGGGAAGCTGGAGGAGATGGGCTTCGCCCTCGACCCGGAGAGAACCCAGGTCTACCTGTGCGGCAACCCTCTCATGATCGGCCTTCCCGAGTGGGATGGCGACACCCCGACCTATCCCGAGACGCGTGGCGTCGTCGAGATCCTGACCGAACGCGGCTTCACCCTCGACCACGGCCGCGCCGTCGGCAACATCCATTACGAGGAGTATTGGTAAACAGTGCTGCGTGCTGCGTATTACGTACTACGTATTACGTATGACGAAGTGCGCAACACGTTGTGTACCCCAAACCTCGTCGAGGAGTGGTCGCGGCAGGGCGTCGGTATAGTTGCTCAGCCTACGTCGGAGTGGCGGAATTGGTAGACGCGCATGGTTGAGGGCCATGTGGGAGAAATCCCGTGGAAGTTCGAGTCTTCTCTCCGACACCGAAACGTATCTCGTAATCCATCCGCCAGCTGCCCGCAGCCGAATGGGTCCCTACCGGTGCGCTACTTGGCAACAACGTTCTGCATTCCAGCCTGGTACTGAATTCCGGAGAGGGACCCTGCGTAGGGGAACTCCAATGAGTTGTTGTAGAACTCGGTGATCGTGGCGTCGAACAGAACGACATAGGGCAGATCCTCAGCGAGCTTCTGCTCCATCTGCCAGATCTGATCAAACGCCGCCGCCTGATCGGTCTCGGTGAACATGGTATCGGCCAATACGTCGAATTCTGGGTCGCTGTATCCGGTCGCATTGTTGCCATCGTTCGTCTCTGGAAAGTTTCTCGAGTGGAAAAAGCTCTCATGGAACGTTGGCCATGCCGGGTTCCCAAGGCTCCAACCAAGGATGTACATGTCGAAGGTGGGCTCGGTACCAACACCGGGGAACACGGTGTCGAGGATGGTGTCGAAGATCGTCGGTATCGTCTTAGCGGGCACTCCGAGACTCTCCGCCCAGTCTCCAAGCCACAGCGCCGCCGTAGCTCGAAGAGGGGCCTGGGTAGCAGAAGGAGCAATGATCTCGAGCTCGGGCACCGCGATCCCATCCGGATCGATGATGCCGACCCCCGGGGTGACGATGTTTCGGTCTTCATCCCGCTCCGGCGGGGTTGCCCAGGTGAAGCCGTCGGCCTCGAGCGCTTCGTACGCTTTGTTCAGACGATCCTGCGTGCTCAGACCAACGTACTGCGACGCGATCTGCTCCGCGACCTCCTCGTTGTACCACGCCTGGTTGCCCTCCGGCACCATCACGTACAATGGGAAGGCGACACCCTGAAGCACGCTCTGCGTCAAGTTTTCTTTGTCGAAGTACGCCATGGCCTGCCGGAACCCCAGGAACTTGCCCGGGCTCTTACGCAGGTTGAAGGCCAAGTAGCGGAACCCGTTGGTCGGGTTGACCGTGACGCTCAAGTTGTCAGCCTCGAGACCTTGCTGGCGCAGACCCGGCGTCACGCCCACATCGTTGATCCAGAAGTCGATCTCGCCATCGACAAGGGCAAGCATGGCCGCTGCCTCATCACCGTAGATGGAGAACACAGTGCGATTGAGGAATGGACCCTCGGTGTACTCGACCGCAACGTCTCCGCCACCATCGCCGTACAACAGCACATCGTTCTGCGCATACGAGCCGTCTTGCCAGAACGTGTGCTTCAAACCGGCGTTCGAATAGTTATCGTTCTTGACGTTCTCGACGAAGCCACGCTCTTCCCGCCCGTGATAAATGACCGGACCGCCGGAGAGGTCCCCGACCTCGAGCGAGCTGGCGCCGTATACGACCGCAGCAGGGTCCTCGCTGGCGAGTGCCTCTGCAATCACCGGCTCCCAGGGAGCCGCCGGGACGATCGAAGCAACACCGACGTTGTGCGGCCACACCACAGCGCCGGGCTTCGAGTCGAATGTGAACTTCACCGTGTAATCGTCGACGGCCTCAACGTTGATAAGCCGTGGCGTCGACTCTTCGGTGTAGGGATAGGCTGCGATCCACCCACCGCCCAGCTCCGCATCGCGGACCGTTTCATACGTGAAGACCACGTCGTTGGCCGTCAGGGCGCTGCCGTCTGACCACGTATAGTCGTCACGCATCGGCTGGGTTACCGTCCAGACATCCCCCTCCTGGACCGCTTCGGCGGGCAAGCCCACCGCAACGTCAGGAGCTATAACGATTCCTGGATAGGCGACAGTGAATAGTGAGGGTTTCGTCTGGCTGAGCACGTAAGACACATATACCGGGCTGTCAAGCCCGATGAACGCCCAGTAGTTGTCGCTGGTGATGTCCGAAATCATTCCGACGGTGTATGTAAACCCAGCCACCGTTGATGCAGCGGTCGTAGATGTGCCTACCGGCGCCGCAGTCGTCCCGGTCACCGCTTCTGTCGTGGTGATGACGTCATCGCCACTACTCGTGCACGCTCCCGCAATGAAGGCAAAGGCGACCAAGAGCGCCACAACAGCGACCGGGGGGCTACTCCACAATCGAGCCACATTTGCCTCCCGATTGCGTAGTTGTCAGCCCGAAAGGGTTGAGGTGGGCCGTCCCTGTGAAGGGATCAGGCAAGAAGCCACGTCAACAACAACGTGGTTAGTGAGAACAGGACGGCTACCACCACCGTCAGACGGTCGAGATTCCGTTCGACCACCGTTGACCCGGTGACGTTCCCAGCGCTCATGCCTCCTCCGAACATGTCGGACACTCCGCCGCCTCTGCCCGCATGGAGCAGGATGAGGAAGATGAGCGCCAGAGACACCAGCAGTTGGAAAACAGCGACGAATGCGTCCAAGACCTCGGAACCCTTCTCGGCAAACGGCCCGCGTCCGAACGGGCCTGTGGACGCGAAATACTACGTCACACTCGCTGTAGCGCAACTCAGTTCCTGCCATTTTATGCCAGGAACTGAGTCGCGAGTCGCGAGTCGCGAGTCAGAACTGGACGAAAGCCTGGCGCGATTAGAACTTGCGACTTGTGACTTGTGACTTGCGACTCTCCTACCCTGCCTCCGCGGCCACCGCAGCCGCGGCAACCTCGGCTGCTTCCGGATCTCCGAGATAGACACGTTCGATCGGCTGCAGGTTTGCGTCGAGCCGGTACAACAAAGGGATGCCGGTCGGGATGTTGAGCGTCGTGATCTGGTCATGCGGGATGCCATCGAGATGTTTGACCAGCGCCCGCAGACTGTTGCCGTGTGCTGCCACCAGAACGCGGCGCATCGCCCGAATGTCGGGCACGATCTGGTCGTACCAATACGGCAGCAGACGGTCGACCACATCGGCAAGGGATTCGGCCGTGGGGATGGAGTCGGGGGCCATCTCGGCGTAGCGGGAGTCATGAGACGGGTGCCGCGGATCCTCGCTCTCGAGAGCGGGAGGGGCGAGGTCGTAGGACCGTCGCCACGCCTGAACCTTGGTCACCCCATGCTCCTCAGCCATGCGCTTCTTGTTCTCACCTTGGAGTGCCCCGTAGTGCCGTTCGTTGAGGCGCCAATGCTTGTGGACCGGGATCCAACCAAGCTCCATGGCAGCGAGCGCGAGCGTGCCGGTGTCGATGGCACGACGCAGCACCGAGGTGTGCAGCACGTCGAATTCAATGCCAGCCGCAGCCATGGCCGCCCCGGCTTCGGTTGCCTCCACAATCCCTCGTTTGGATAGCTCGACGTCGGTCCAACCGGTGAAAACGTTCTCCAGGTTCCACACGCTCTGACCGTGGCGCAGCAGCACGAGGGTGTACTCGATGGGGCTACTCATCTGTATCCAAAACCCGTTCGACCGATACTGTGCGCAGGCGCCACAACGGCGTGAGTAATCCGCTGCGTGATGGCAGGTTCGGAGACAAGCTTGCCTCCTCCTCTGCCGAGAGCAGCTGATAGTGGCGGCCCTCGCACTCCCTGATCGACGCGGCGAACGTCTCCCTACCCAGCAGGTGGGCTCCCTCAGCATCGGCACCCGCCAGCACGATGGACAGCTTGACGCTGCCTTCCTCGAGTCTGGCCTCGGTATCTACCTCCACAACGCCCGCGGCCACCATGAGGGCATCTACAACCCGATCGACATGGTCACGCAGGGTGTCCTGATCGTCCCATGGGATCGGTCGAGCGACCGCAAAGTCACCCCGGACGCGAGTGAGAGAGGCGGTCACGACCAGAAGCGAACGATCGAAGCCAACCCGTCTGGGTCGAGGCTTGCCCCTCCGACAAGGGCTCCATCGATATCTGGTTTGGCCATCATGCCTGCGATGTTGCCTGGGTTGACCGAACCTCCGTAGAGGATCCGGACGGCGTCGGATGCCGGGCCCCACGAATCGGCGACGAGTCCCCTGATGAAGGTGACCACGGATCCCGCATCATCGGCGGATGCCGTGCGCCCGGTCCCGATTGCCCAAATAGGCTCGTAGGCGATCACCACCTTTTCCACTGCACCGGCTTGCAGACCTTGGAGGCCGACCCGAACCTGCGTGCTTACCTTGTCTTCGGTGGATCCGGCCTCGCGCTCCGCTTCGGTTTCGCCGACACAGAGGATCGGGGTCATGTTGTGCTCGAGCACGGCGCCGACCTTCCGGTTGGCGTCTGCGTCGGACTCGCCAAACAGCTGGCGCCGTTCCGAGTGGCCGACGATGACGTATGCCACAGCCAGCTTGGCGAGCATTCCTGCGGCGACCTCGCCCGTAAACGCCCCTTCCTTCTCCCAGAACACGTTTTGGGCGCCGAGCCCGATCCGGAGATGGTCTACCTCGATAACTGTCTGCGCCGAGCGAAGCGCAGTGAACGGAGGGCAGACCACGACCTCCACCCGCTCGTAATCGGCAGGCTCGAGCCGATAGCTGAGCTTCTGCACCATCTGGATCGTCTCGAGATGGGTGGCATGCATTTTCCAGTTGCCGACAATCAGGTTCTTGCGCATCTCAGCCCCATCTCTCCAGCGCCACGATGCCCGGCAGCGCGACTCCCTCCAACAATGCCAGACCTGCGCCGCCACCGGTCGACAGATGATCGACGTCTTCGGCCCGACCGATGAGCCGTAGCGCGGCTACCGATTCACCTCCACCCACCACGGTATAGCCATCAGAGGCAGCCGTCGCCGCAGCTACACCTTGGGTTCCACCGCGGAACGCCTCCCACTCGAATACGCCCATCGGCCCGTTCCAGAACACTCGCTCTGCCTCTTCGATGACAGGAGCGAAGGCCTCGACCGCAGCTGGGCCAATGTCCAATCCCACCGTTCCATCAGGGATCGCGGTTGCCGACACGACCCGATGGGGAGCGTCGGCGGCGAACGAGTCGGCAACGACGACGTCCTCCGGGAGCACGACCTTCGACCCGTGAATGCCGTCCAGCACGCTTCGCACCTCGGGAACCATTGCCCTATCCACAAGCGAATCCCCAACTTCGTAGCCGCCGGCAGCTAGGAGTGTGAAGCACAACCCACCGCCAACCAGCATCAGGTCCACTTCCGGCAGTAGCTCATGCATCAGCCCGAGCTTGTCGGAGATCTTTGCACCTCCCAAGACCACGACATACGGGCGCGATGCATCAGAGAGCAACCGGTCGAAGGCGGCGAGCTCTGCTGCTAGGAGGAGACCGGCCGCGGATGGGAGGCGCGACGCCACTCCGACTGTGGACGCCTGAGTGCGGTGGGCGGTGCCGAAGGCATCGTTTACGAAGTACGTGGCCAACCTGGCCAAACCGTCAGCGACCAAGGGATCATTGGTGGTCTCCCCCGCCTCGAATCGGGTGTTCTCCAGCACGACGACGGAGTCCGGTCCCGCCGCATCGATGATTGCCTCCACCGTTTCCCCGATGACGGCGGGTGCGTGTACGACTGGGAACCCACCAAGCTCACCCAGGCGCTCGGCCACCGGCTTCGTGCTCAAGGCAGGGTCGATGCCGTCGGGTCGTCCGAGATGGGTGGCGACAATGACCGACGCTCCGCGCATCCTGAGCTCTTGGATCGTCGGCAGGCTGGCCTCGATGCGGAAGGCGTCGCTCACGGTGCCTTCGACCAGCGGGACATTGAGATCGGCCCTCACCAGGACACGCTCGCCGTCTACGACGAGATCGTCGAGGTATGGGGTCGGCATTCAGGCGAACTTATGCACGAGATCGACAAGCCGGCTGGCGTAGCCCATCTCATTGTCGTACCAGCCGAAGACCTTGACCAGGTCTTCCGTGATCATCGTGGAACCGGCGTCGAAGATCACCGAGTGCGGGTCCCCGATGATATCTGATGACACGAGGGCTTCTTCGCTGTACCTGACGATGCCCTTGAATGGTCCCTCCGCAGCGTCACGGAATGCAGCGTTGACCGCATCCATCGTGACCCCTTCAGTTTCGATCGAAACCACAAGGTCGGTGATCGATCCGTCGGCCACCGGGACCCGCAACGCCTTTGCCTCCAGCTTGCCTTCCATCTCTGGCATCACCTTGGCAACGGCGCTGGCGGCCCCCGTCGACGTCGGGATGACGTTGATCGCAGCCGCCCTGGCGCGACGCGGGTCCTTGTGAACCAGATCGAGGATGCGTTGATCGTTGGTGTAGGCGTGAATGGTTGTGAACATGCCGCGTCGCACCCCGAAGGTGTCGTGGAGGACCTTGATCATGGGCGCCACGCAGTTGGTGGTGCACGAGGCGTTCGAGATGATTCGGTGCTGCTCGATATCAAGACCGCCATCATTTACTCCGAGCACGACCGAATAGTCCGGGTCTCGCATTGGGGCAGACACGACTACCCACCTGGCTCCTGCCTCGAGGTGCTTGGAGGCAGACTCATGGGTGACGAACACCCCGGTCGACTCGATCACCACGTCGACCCCGAGATCACCCCATGGAAGAGCCGATGGGTCACGCTCCGACAGCACCTGGAGTCGGTCACCATCGATTACGAGCTCGTCATCAGCGAGCTCGACCGACCCCTGGTACAGCCCGTGAACGGAGTCGTGTGTGAACAGATACGCCAACGTCCCCGGATCAGAGAGATCGTTGATAGCGACGACGTCGATCCCGACCGTGGCCTGTTTGAGCCTGGTCCAAGCATCGGCGATTCCCTTTGCGTCGGTGATGTGGGACTCCGCCGCTACGTGTTTCAGGTTGGAGTACAGGTCACCTCCCTTCGCCGCCCTGAGGAAGTTGCGGCCGATCCGACCGAATCCGTTGATCGCTACGCGCATGACAAGCCTTCCGGATATTCTGGAGTTAGGTTTCGACGAGCCCCCGGAGCACCTCTCCCAGCCGGGGAGGATCGTGGACCGGACGCTCGGCCTCGCGGTCGAGCAGGTCCGCTGTGATCAGGTCTACGCCGTACGTGGCGATGGCCTCACCGTCGACCACCAGCTGTTCCTGGGGCGGGCCGACGTGCACCGGAGAATCGCTGGCGACGATAGCACCGGGGGGGCGCAGCCCGGTCATGCGGAGCAAAGCATCGAGATGGTCGGCCGCGTCCAGACCGAGCGTCTCGCCATCCTGGGTCACCAGGTTGGCGATGTAGATGAGGTTGGCCTTCGTGCGATTGACCGCTTCGGTGATGCCGGAAACGGCGAGGGTGGCGATCACCGACGTGTACAGGCTGCCGGGCCCGAGCACGATCTGATCGGCGGCATCGATGGCGCGAATCGCCGACTCCGAGGCCGGAGCATCGGGAGGCAAGACACCGATGCGATCGATGGTTCCCCTGGCCCGCGCAATGTTCACCTGACCGGCGATCGTCTTGCCGTCCATGACCGCCTCGAGGCCAAGTTGCATCGGCGAAGCCGGGAGCACGGATCCAAGCGCGCCAAGCAGATGCTCGGATGACCGGAGTGCGAGCTCGAACGAGCCTTCGATGTCGGCGAGGGCGGCGATTATGAGATTCCCGAGTGAATGCCCCTCGACGTCGGCGCCGGTAAAGCGGTACTCGAACAGGCGGCGCCACACCGACTCTTCCGGGGTCAGCGCAATGAGACACTTCCGTATATCTCCTGGCGGCGGGATGTCTAGCTCCTGCGTCAGTCTGCCCGATGATCCTCCGTCGTCTGCCACGGTCACGATGGCGTCGATACTCCCGGCGTAGCCCCGAATGGCGTGCAACGCGCGGGCCAGCCCCGTTCCGCCGCCGATTGCTACCACCCTGGGGCCGCGTTCGTCCAGGTCTACGCTGTCGCGAACGGCCTCGGGCTCAGTGCCGATGCGCATCGTCTGGACCAAGCCCGGCGTCGCGGTGGTGGAGGGTGGTCTCGACGCCTGAGCTACGCAAATGTTCAGCGATCTCGTCGGCGATTGCGACAGACCGGTGTCGGCCGCCGGTGCACCCAACACCGATAGTCAGGTACGACTTGCCTTCCCGTTCGTACTCCGGGATGAGAAAGTCCAGGAGATCGGACACCTTCTCGACGAAGACGCGGGCCTCGTCGTGGGAGAAGACATAGTCACGAACGGCAGCATCTCTCCCTGTCTGGTCACGCAGCTCCGGAACCCAGTGCGGATTCGGCAGAAAGCGTACGTCGAACAGCAGGTCGAGGACCCTCGGAACACCGACCTTGAACCCGAAGGAGGTGACATCGACCCGCAGCCTCCCTTCGGGCAGCCCGCGGGCGAACGCATTTCTGAGGCGGCTCGCGAGCTCGTGAACGTTGAGGTTGGTGGTGTCGGCAATCACATCTCCAAGCGCCTTCACTTCGATCAGAGCGCTTCGCTCGGCGGCGATCGATTCTCCGAGGGTCGCACCGGGTAGGGGATGGGGTCGGCGATTCTCCTCGTAGCGGCGAATCAGCACCCCGTCCTCAGCGTCCAGATAGAGCACCGTCGTGCGCAAGCCCTTGTCGCGTAAGATCGTGACTGCCTCGGCTAACTCGTCGGCAGTGATTCCACCCCTAGTGTCGACCACGACTGCGAACCGATCCCGATCGCCATCCCCCACCCCGGATCCTCGCACCACATCAACAATGAGGGCTGCGGGAAGGTTATCGATGACGAAATAGCCGAGGTCTTCGAGCACCTTGGCCGCGGCAGAACGACCCGCACCCGACATCCCGGTCACGATGACAACATGCGGCTCTTGTGGTTCGCCGGGGTCTACTACGTCATCCATCGGAGCTCTCCCACTTCGGAACCAGGGAGTCATTGGTCTCCGGCCTCCGGTCCCCGGCCACCGGCAACGGAGGACTTGCGAATTGAGGCTTGCGAATTGAGGCTTGCGACTTGCAACTCATCCATGAAGTGTCTCCCACAGGGTTTCTGCCACACTATCCGGAACAACCCCGGTGAGCTCTGCTTTCGAAGCTGCCCTGATTCCTTTGAGCGAGCCGAATTCCCTCACCAGGGCACGCTTGCGGGCTGGCCCGATCCCATCGACATCATCGAGAATCGAGTCGATCATTCGCTTCGTCCTGAGCTTCCTGTGATAGGTGACGGCGAACCGGTGCGCCTCGTCGCGAACCCGCTGCAGCAGGTACAACGACTCGCTCCCTCTGGCGATCGTGATCGGCTCGTTCGTCCCCGGCACATAGACCTCTTCGAGCCGCTTGGCAAGGCCGACGGCAGGGATGTCGATTCCGAGCTCGGCGAGCACGGCCACCGCTCTTCCCAGCTGACCAGCGCCACCGTCTACAACGACAAGCGAAGGCGGATACGCGAACTTTCCCCGCTCTTCCACGGGCAAGTCCCGATCGATGAGATACGCGGTGAAACGGCGCCGCAGCGTCTCCTCCATGGCGGCGAAGTCGTCCTGGCCGGCGACCGTCCTGATTCTGAACCGCCGGTAGTCCGACTTCTTCGGCAACCCGTCCTCAAAGACGACCATCGAAGCAACCGTGTCCCTCCCCTGGATCGTTGACACGTCGTAGCATTCGATTCTGAGCGGGGGCTTGTCGAGTGCCAGCACCTCCTGCAGGTCGCTGAGTGCCCTCGCCCTTGCGTTGTGGTCCGAAAGGCGTCGCAGCCGGTGGCGACGGAACTCTTCATTGGCATTGTCGATCGCGGTTTGCATGATGCGACGCTTGCTGCCCCGCTGCGGCACGCGTAGCGAGACGGTGGAACCCCTCCGGTCGGTCAGCCATCCCTGCCACATGTCGTCGTCCTCTGGGAGCTCCTGGACGAGCACAGTTGGCGGCGGTCGCTCGGCGCCGTACAGGCGCCCCAGCAGGATTCCGACCAGCTCGGCGGTGGTCACCTCCTCGACCCGGTCGATAACGGTCGTCTTGCGTCCGGTGACACGGCCGCGGCGCACGTGGAGCACCACAAGCACCGCCTCGAGCTCATCCAACGCCAGACCGACGATATCGAAGTCCTCCTGCCGATCGGTGACGAGCTCCTGTCGTTCCATCGCCTTTCGCACTGCGATCAGCCGATCCCTCAACCTGCCCGCTTGCTCGTAATCCTGTGTCTTCGAGGCGCGTTCCATCTCTTGATCGAGGCGTTCGGTCACCGCCGATGTATCGCCGGCGAGGAAGGAAGCAAGACCCTCCACATGCTCGGCGTAGGTCACTGCATCGACCGCACCGACGCACGGCGCCGAGCACTTCTCGATGTGGGCCAGCAGACACGGTCTGCCGGCGGCTTCATGGCGCCGGTATTTGGCGTCGGAGCAAGTGCGAATGGGAAATGTCCTGAGCAGGAGGTCCAGCGTTTGCCGAATCGAGTAGGCGTGCGCGTATGGACCGAAGTACATGTGCCCCTTGCGCCGCTTTCCGCGCATCACCATCGCCCGCGGCCACTCCTCGTCTGCGGTGATCGCCAGATACGGGAAGCTCTTGTCGTCGCGCAGTCGGATGTTGAAGCGAGGCTGATTCTCCTGCACCAACGAGTACTCCAGCATGATGGCGGCGACGTCGCTCGGGGTGACGAGCCATTCCAGGGAGTCGGCTGCGGTGATCATCGCCTCCGTCTTGAGCGGCAGATCGGCCGCCCAGTAGTTGGCGAGCCGCTTTCGCAGCGATCGCGCCTTGCCCACGTACAGGATCTCGCCGTGCTCATCGCGAAACAAGTACACACCCGGCGTGTCGGGGATCTCGGACGGTGGTGGGCGGCGAACCATGCTGGTGATGGTAAGAGGCTCCGCAACTAGACGCGATCCGGTCTCCGTCGGGCGAGCCCATTGCGGAGCCGTGGCCCGAGCGGCCCGCCGCGAAGCGGCAAGAGCGGGGAACCGAAGGCGAAGCGGATGAGACGCGCTGTGGCTTTTGGTGAAGAAGAGAATCCGCTGAGCCGGGGCCTGAGCGGCCCGCTGCGAAGCAGCAAGAGCGGGGCAATTGCTCCACTTCTGTCGAGACGACCGGTCACCTCTCGGTGGGCGCGCTAAGTAGGTCGACGGAACATTCGGGCAGTGGTAGTTACCAGATACCAGCTCAGAGCTCCCAGCTTCCTGCTGCCAGCGACAGCACGACTGCCGACCGGCAACTGGTAACTGCTAACTGGTAACTATTTCACCCATCTGGCGCCGAAGAACCTGGGAATGCCTTCCTGGCCGACGTAGCCGGGATCTCTTTCGATGGCAGCCGCGCCCAGCGGTCGCTCCTCGACAAGCTGTAGAGCCCATCCGGCCGCGGCCGCCGCGGTGAGGAGCTTGGCAATCGACCGATGATGGAAAACCACGGTCCGGTCTCCGGCTGGCTGCACAGACGACCCGTCCTCCAGATAGCTGCCCCAGCGCCACAAAACCTCGCCGTCGACGTCGAGCAGTGGCCCGGAGCCTGGCGCGGTGAAGCCGGGATGGTTGATGATCACGATCAACGAGCCGCCGGCCCTGACCACTCGTATCGTCTCGGTGAAGAACTCGCCGGCATCCGCGATCAGGTCGAGCACGAAAACCGATAGGGCGTTATCGACCGACCCATTCTGCAGCCACGAGAGGGCGGGCAGCTGGGCGCAGACCACCGGTGCCGCGGAGGCGGCGTCGGTGAGCAGCTGCAACGATCCGTCACACCCGAAGGTCTGCACCCCCTTCGTCGAAAGCCAGCGAAGCCACTGGCCTTCTCCACAGCCGAGCTCGACTACCGTGCCTGGGTCTTCCGGGGTGAGGCGCTCCAACATCGGTTCGATGTCCTCGCGATACACGAGGTCGGTGGCGGCCTCCCTGCGCCACCAGGGGGCAAGCTCATCCCAGTTGTCAACCGCTATAGCCATGAGACATTTACTCCGAAACCTGTAGCGTGAACCCTTCCATGCAAGCACACGCTGGACAGGCGCGGCCCTGGCCCTTCTGGTTCTTGATCGCGTTGCTTGCCGGGCTCGTGATCGGTTTCCTCCCCGCTGCCCTCGGTCATCCGACTGTGTACACCGCCGATCCGCAGCTGTATGCCGATGCGATGGTTCGCATGTTCGGCGGCGAGATCCCATATGTGGATTTCGACTTCGAGCACCTTCCCGTTGCCATCGCACCGATGTCGCTGGCGCACATCATCGCTTCCATCACCAGTGTTCCGTTCGGTTACCCGTTCATGATCATCATGCTGGTCATGGTCTTCATCACCGGCATTCTGGTGGTCCGGATCGGTGAAGACCTCGGTCTCGATGATGTCGGCCTGCGCTGGGTGGTGATGGTGGCTCCCATGCTGGTGATCATTCCTCACCGGGTCGATGCGCTTTCGGTGATGCTGGCCGTGGCGGCCATCTTCTTCGCCATTCGCCGAAAGGAGATGGCATCGGTCAGTTCAGCCATCGGAGCAATCCTCTCCAAGGGCTGGCCGGTGGTACTCGCAGCCGTAGATTGGTGGCGAGGAAAGCGGCAGCGCGCCCTCGGGCTGGTGGGCATCACGGCTGCCATGGGTGTGATTTTGCTCGCTCTGCCTGGTTTCCGCGCCGGCCGTTCCTTTGTCGGAGTTCACGAGGAGACGGTGAGCGGCACCATCGTCATCGTCTGGCGTCTTTTGGTCGGCACCAACCCCGAGATCGTGGACTCCGCAGGGGCTGTGTATGTTGGGACCGGTGCTTGGGCGCTGGCTCTCAACCTCGTGGTCGGGAGTGTCATCGGTTTAGCAGCCCTGACAGCGCTGCGTAGGTCGTTCAGCTGGCAGGGTGGGGTGGCTGTGACCGGGGCACTGACGTACGCGGTGCTGCTCGCCTCACCGTTGTTGTCGACCCAGTTCCTTCTGTGGCCCATCCCGTTCGTCGCCCTCACCGGGTCGCGGCAGGGACGGTGGCTCCTCACCACGGCCACCGTGATATCGGTGGCCCTGACCGGATTCTGGTTCCCCGGCAAGCTGTGGTGGCACACTGGGTGGCTGATCCGGAACGCCGTGCTGGTGGCGGCTGCGATCTACAGCGTGCGTGATGCCCTTGCGACGACCTACGAAGCGAGCACCTCGCGGAGGAACTTGCCGGTATAGGACTCTGGGATTGCAACCACCTGCTCCGGCGTCCCCTCGGCCACGATTCTTCCGCCTCCGTCGCCTCCCTCAGGACCGAGATCGATGATCCAGTCCGCGGTCTTCACCACATCGAGGTTGTGCTCGATCACCACCACCGTGTTTCCAGCCTCGACGAGCCGGTCGAGTACCTGGAGCAGCTTTCTGATGTCCTCGAAGTGCAATCCAGTCGTCGGCTCGTCGAGGATGTAGAACGTACTTCCCGTGGAGCGCTTGGCGAGCTCAGCGGCAAGCTTCACCCGCTGCGCCTCGCCCCCCGAAAGCGTCGGCGCCGGCTGACCGAGCCGGATATACCCGAGGCCGACGTCGTACAACGTCCCCAAGATCCTGGCGATACGCGGCTGGTTCTCGAAGAAATGCAATGCCTCCTCGATCGACATGTCGAGTACGTCCGCGATCGAGTGACCCTTGAAGGTCACCTCGAGCGTGTCCCGGTTGTAGCGCCTGCCCTCGCATGTCTCACACGGGATGTACACGTCGGGAAGAAAGTGCATCTCGATCTTGAGGGTCCCGTCGCCCTTGCACACCTCGCATCGGCCCCCGGCGACGTTGAACGAGAACCGGCCCGGCTTATAGCCGCGTTGCTTGGCATCCGGGGTACTGGCAAACAGCTGGCGGATCGCATCGAAGGCCTTGGTGTAGGTGACGGCGTTGGAACGGGGGGTGCGACCGATCGGCGACTGGTCGATATTGATGATCTTGTCGATACGCTCGACGCCTTCGAGCGAGCGGTGTCGGCCGGCGAGTGGCCGTGACCCGTGCAGCTCGGTGTGTAGTGCCTTGGATAGGGTGTCCTCGACGAGCGTCGACTTCCCGCTACCGGACACTCCCGTAACCGCGATCAGCTTTCCCAGCGGGAAGGCGACGTCGATATCTTGCAGGTTGTGCTGCTGCGCCCCGCGCACGACGAGGGAGGGGCCGGCGACGACGCGACGAGTCGCAGGTATCTCGATCTCCCTCCTTCCCGCGAGGTAGTCGCCGGTCACCGAGGTGGGCTCTGCGATCAGGTCGGCCATGGTTCCCTCGGCGACAATGCTCCCGCCATGCTCTCCGGCGCCCGGGCCTATGTCGACGATGTGGTCCGCGCTACGGATCGTGTCGAGGTCGTGCTCGACGACAATCAGCGTGTTGCCGAGGTTGCGGAGCCGGACCAGAGTCTCGATGAGCCGCTTGTTGTCGCGCTGGTGCAAACCGACCGACGGCTCGTCCAGGATGTACAGGACACCCACCAGGCCCGAACCAATCTGCGTGGCAAGCCGGATGCGCTGCGCCTCTCCCCCGGCAAGGGTCGCAGCCGATCGCATCAACGTTAGATAGTCGAGACCTACGTCGAGCAGGAAATTCATCCTGGCCATGATCTCCTTGATGACGCGTTCGGCGATCTGCTTGTCGCGGTCCGACAGGGCAAGCGACTCGAGGGCGGCGAAGCCATCCCGGAGCGACAGCGCCGAAAGCTCGAAGATCGTCCACCCCCCGACGGTGACGGCAAGCGACACGGCGTTGAGGCGGCCACCGTTGCACGTCTCGCACGGCACCTGGCGCATGAACTGCTCGTAGTTGTCCCTTGCGCTATCGGTCTCGGCGTCTGCGTACCTGCGTGCCAACCATGGGAGCACTCCCTCATAGGTGGTCTGATAGCGGCGGGTCCTCCCGAACCGGTTCTCATACGTGACCGTGAACGGTCGATCCCCAGTCCCGGTCAGCAACAGCCCACGATGGCGCTTCGACAACCTGCCCCACTGACGGTCGACGTCGATGCCCTCTTCCTCAGCGACGGCGCCGATCAGCCGTTGGTAGTAGGTCATCCGGTGCCGGCCACGCCACGGGGCAATAGCCCCTTCGGCCAGCGAACGCTCCGGCTGCGGGACGACCAGATCGGCATCGACCTGATAGCGAGTGCCGATCCCTGAGCAGTCCTGGCAGGCACCGTATGGGCTGTTGAACGAGAAGTTCCTCGGTTGCAGCTCGTCAAACGACAAGCCGCACACCGGGCAGGCAAAGTGCTGGCTGAACGAGAGCGTTGGGCCGTCGACGATGTCGACATGTGCGATCCCGTCGGCCAGCCGCAATGCGGTCTCGAGCGACTCGCTGAGGCGACGTTCGATGCCCTGCTTGCGAACCAAGCGGTCTACAACCACCTCGATGGTGTGTTGGAAATATCGGTCGAGCTTGATCGCTTCGGTGAGATCCCGCACCTCCCCGTCGATCCTCGCCCTGCTGAACCCCTCCTTCGCCAGATCCGACAGCAACGACTCGTACTCGCCTTTCCGACCGCGGATGACAGGAGCGAGCACCTCGAATCGGGTCCCCTCTTCGAGCTCCAGCACCTTATCGACGATCTGCTGTGAGGTCTGACGGGTAACCGGCGTGCCGTCGTTTGGACAATGCGGGATGCCGATCCTTGCGAAGAGCAGGCGCAAGTAGTCGTGGATCTCGGTGACGGTCCCCACCGTCGACCGCGGGTTCTTGCTCGCCGTCTTCTGATCGATCGAAATGGCAGGAGACAATCCCTCGATGAAATCGACGTCCGGCTTGTCCATCTGGCCGAGGAACTGACGGGCATAGGCGGAGAGGCTCTCCACATAGCGACGCTGGCCCTCGGCGTAGATGGTGTCAAATGCCAGCGACGACTTCCCTGACCCGGAGAGTCCGGTGAAGACGATCAGCTTTCCCCTAGGAAGCTCGAGGTGGAGATCTCTCAGGTTGTGTTCGCGCGCACCACTGATGAGGATCGTGTCCGCTGCCACCGCTACCGCCTTGTTCGCATCCGGGGGCCCGCGCCCCATGGATCAGCGAGTGTACCGAGCGCCTGTGACGAATCACACGTGTGTAACGCCGGGTGGTGCCGAGCTGATGGAATAGGTTCCGATGGCCCATACCAAGGTCGCTGCGAGCAACGGAAACAACGGGCTCCAACCCAGCGTCGCGGCCGCCAGCTGCGTGTACGACAAGACGACGAACGCGCCAAGGGCGTACCAGCCGGTGGCGGTCTTGCCCTCTACCGCGGCGCCGAACGCCACCAGGCCAAGGGCTGCGTCGTAGTACAACGCCGAGGGAGCGACAATGACAATGACCGGAGCCGCGATCGCCACCGCAACGGTGGTCAGCCCGCGGCGCCACCAGACGACTGCGGCCACGGCAGCGGCCGCCACGATGCTCAATCCGGCGAGCACGAGCGCTTCCGGCTGTCCGAGCAGGTTCTGCCACCAACCCGCCGCCGACACCATCAAGTCGCCGTTGACCGCCAGATTGATGTCGTTGAAAGGAGCGACCTGCTCCAGCCAGCGCTGAACCCAACCAAATCCCAGCATGGCGGCTCCGGCCAGATACAGGCCTGCGGCGCCAAACGCCCACCACCTGACGATCCGCCAGCGGCGGGCGACGACCACGAGCGCCAGCAATGGCAGTCCGAACTGTGGTTTGTATAGCAAGGCGGACAGCGCCAGTCCCGCAGCCAGGTCCCGTTCATCTTCGGCGAAGCGCCACACGGCCACGATCAACAACAAGGTCAACGGCGTGTTTTGCCCACCCAGTACCGAGCGCAACATCGGGTAGCTGGCCAACAGGACGGCAAGCGCTGCGATCCTACGGTCCCTGCTGGCAAGTAATCGCGGGAGGAGCGGTGAAGCGAGCTGGACCGCCATCCACAGCGCCAGTATCAACAGGAGCGCATGGACGAGGAACGCCACCCTGAACGGAAGCACCGAAAGGGCGGCGTACGGATAGGCGTAGTACGGCGGATAGGCGAAGTAGAGAAAACCGGTGTCCTCGACGAACAGGTCCGCCTGGACCTCCTCTTGTAGAGCGGGATCGTAGAGCCGATCCCCCTCGCCTCCGGCGACGATGGAACCGGCCCCGTAGAACGAAGGAAAGTCGCCACCGAGGCGCCCGGTCGCGGTTCCGGCACCACTGCCGAAGATGGTCCCGGCGACGAGAACTACCAGTACTGCACCGAGGAACGCTCGCGGATACGCCCGCAGGCGAAAGGACCCGGGTGGCGCTGGCTCGGCCTCTGACATCGGGACCACGGTACCCGCAGGGCTTCTCCGGGTCAGTGCGCCGCTTCGACCAGGTCGCTCAGCTCACGCTTGAGATCGTTTACCTCGTCCCTGAGACGCGCCGCGTATTCGAAGCGAAGGTCTGCGGCGGCCTCGTGCATCTCCTCTTCGAGGCTCTGGATGAGCCTGCGCAAATCGGGCTCTGTGAGGTCGAGCGGCTCCCTTCTCCTCAGCTCCTGTGCCCGCCGGTCCCCTGCTGGAGCCTCGCGGGTCTGGATCAGCTCGAGGATGTCGGACACCTTCTTCCTGATCGTCTGAGGATCGATGCCGTGCTCTTCGTTGAACGCAAGCTGCCGCGCTCGCCGCCTATTGGTTTCGTGGAGCGCCCGTTGCATTGATTTAGTCACCTCGTCCGCATACATCACCACCGCCCCATCAACGTTTCTCGATGCCCGCCCAATTGTCTGCACAAGGCTGGTCTCGGAGCGGAGGAACCCTTCTTTGTCCGCATCGAGGATCGCAACCAGCGACACTTCGGGAAGGTCGAGGCCCTCGCGCAGGAGGTTCACCCCGATCAGGACGTCGTACTCCCCCAGGCGAAGGTCTCTGAGGATCTGCACTCGCTCGAGGGTGTCGATGTCGCTGTGCAGGTATCGCGCCTTGAGCCCCATCTCCAACAGGTAGTCGGCCAGGTCTTCCGCCATCTTCTTGGTGAGCGTCGTTACCAGAACTCTCTGACCGGCGATGGCCCGCTCCTGCACCTCGGCAACGAGGTCATCGATCTGTCCCTTGGTTGGCCGGACGAGGACCTCGGGATCGACCAGCCCGGTCGGGCGGATGATCTGCTCGACAACCGCTGCGGACTCACGTCGTTCCCAGTCGCTCGGCGTTGCCGACAACAGAATCGCCTGATCGGTCTTGTCGTACCACTCCTCGAAGGTCAGCGGACGGTTGTCTATCGCAGATGGAAGGCGGAAGCCGTGGGCGACGAGCACATCCTTCCTGCTTCGATCCCCTGCGTATTGCCCGTGGATCTGAGGGATCGTCACATGGCTTTCGTCGATGATCGTGAGGTAGTCGCTCGGAAAGTAGTCGAGCAAGGTGTACGGCGCCTCGCCTGGCTCCCTGCCATCGAGGAACCGCGAATAGTTCTCGATCCCTGAGCAGAAACCGACCTCGCGCATCATCTCCAGGTCGTAGGCGGTGCGCATGCGAAGCCGCTGGGCCTCGAGAAGCTTGCCCTGGTCCTCCAGCGATTCGAGCTGTTCGGCAAGTTCGTCCTCGATCCCGCCCAGAGCCTTGTCCATTCGCGCCCGCGACGTGACATAGTGGCTGGCCGGGTAGACCCACAGTTCGTTGAGCTCATCGATGACCTCCCCGGTGACCGGGTTCATACGAAGAATGCGTTCAACCTCGTCCCCCCAATACTCGACCCTGTAGATCGTCTCCTCGTACGAGGGGAACACCTCGAGAGTGTCCCCTTTGACCCTGAACTTACCGCGGGTGAGGCTCACTTCGTTTCGCTCGTACTGGATGTCGACGAGCCGTTCGATGGCTGCTTGCAGTGGGTATTGAACCCCTGCGACCAACCGGAGCACCTGGCCCTCATACTGCTCGGGTGACCCAAGCCCGTAGATGGCCGAGACCGAGGCCACGATGATCACATCTCTTCTCGTGAGCAACGCCGCCGTCGCCGAATGACGGAGCCGGTCGATCTCGTCGTTGACCGTCGACTCCTTCTCTATATAGGTATCGGTCTGCGCGATGTACGCCTCCGGCTGGTAGTAGTCGTAGTAGGACACGAAGTACTCGACGCGGTTCTCGGGGAAGAACTGGCGGTACTCGTTGGCCAGTTGAGCACCGAGCGCCTTATTCGGAGCCAGTATCAGCGTCGGCTTCTGCACCTGCTCGATGGTCCACGCCACCGTTGCCGACTTGCCGGAGCCGGTGATCCCGAGCAGCGTCTGAAATCGGTCGCCGCGGCGGATCCCCTCGGTCAGCTTGGCGATGGCCTCTGGCTGATCGCCCGCGGGCTCGAAGTCGGAGTGGACGCGGAAGGGTCGGGTCTCGAGTGCCATTGCAGGTTCAAAACTAGCGACGGTGGGTGACAAGTTCGGTGGAGTACCAAGTACGAAGTACCAAGCAACAAGCAGCCGCCTCTTTCTTGTTACTTGTTACTCGTTACTTGCAACCACAGCGCGTCCACCTGAGTAGCCAACTCTTCCTTGGTTCCATCGTTCACGATGACGTCATCGGCCCACAGCAGCCACTCCTCACGATCCGCCTGGGCGGTAGCACGGCGCCGAACGTCGGCCTCGTCGGCTCCGCGGGCGACGGCGCGCTCGATTCGCACCTCGTGGTCCGCGTCGACATACACCCTGCGCCATCCTTCGCCAAGGTCCAGGATCAGCGGCACCTCAACGATCACCGGTCGATCGATCTTTGTTACCCGGTCGAGGATCGTTTCAATGATCGCCGGGTGGGTCAATGCCTCCAACGCGGCAAGCTCGGCGGGGTCGCGGAACACGATCCCGGCAAGCCGCGGTCGGTCGATACGCCCTTTGACAACGACGGACGGCCAGCGTGCTGCGACCTCTGTGAAGGCTGCGCCATCCGGCTCGAGGACCCCATGCCCTACCTCGTCCGCGCTGATCACGGCAGCGCCGGCCGCGTCGAGTAGCGCGGCGACCAGGCTTTTTCCCGATCCTATGCCACCGCCGAGAACGATGTGCGGGGGGCCGTTTGGAACACTCGGTTTCACAACGTCGCGACTGTAACCTTGGCGCGTGCGCACTTCGTGGGAGACCCGGTTCGAATGGATCGAGTCGGTCCTGCAATGGACCGCTCTCGTGCTCGGTGTCGGTCTTGCGGTGCTCGGAGACGTCAATCTTACTGGTGAGATATCCGCAGCCACGATCACCGCCTCTGTTGCGGTCGCTGCATACACAGTCCTCATGCAGGTGCTGCCGACCAATAGGAAGCAACTCCCCTTCGTTGGAGCCTTTCTCGCCGCCCTCGGCGTCGCCATATCATTGTTTGCCATCTCGCTGACCGGTGGCACGGGCAGCCCGTTTCTCCTCTATCTCGCCGTCCCGATTTTCTTTGCAGCAACAACCCAGGGCGTCGTGCTCGGGGCGATCACGGCCCTGGCCGGAGTTGTCGGGCTCGCCTTGGTCGCTCGGAATGCCGGAGAAGACTTGATGGATCCGCGTTTCCTCCAGATGGTTGCCTTCTACGCCCTGGTAGGCATCACCTTCGCCCAGGCCTACCGGATCCTGATCGAAGAGCCCGAGACGCGCCATCCCGAAGCCTCGCTAGCCGAACAGGCCGCTCGGCTAGAAGGAGCGCACCGGCTGCTCGCCGAGCTCGCCGATCTCGCCACCACCGACGACCTCAGCCCGATCACCATCGGACGGAGCGCGTTGCGAGACGTTGCCGCAACCGTCCCCTACGCGTCTGGCTCCGTTTCCATAGTCGAATCCAATGGTGAGACCGCCGTTGCGAGTCGCGGTCAAGCGCCCGCCGGTTCAGCAGGAACCGAATACCCGATCGCCTTCGACGGCCGGCGGCTCGGAACGCTGACACTGTGGCCGATGGCGGGTGCCGACCTCGAGCTTCACCGAAAACGGATCGAACGCGCTCTCCGACCAGTGGCGTTGGCTTTCGACAACGTCGTGCTCCTCCAAACCATCGCCCATCGGTCCGTTCGAGAGGAGCGCATACGGGTGGCCAGGGAGTTGCATGACGAGATCGGGCCATTGCTGGTGTCGGTTGGGCTCGGTCTCGATGTTGCCATCCAAAGCGATGAGATCGACGAGGAGACCGCCGCTCACCTAGCTGGCCTGCGGGAAAACGTCGGAAAGCTGGTCGACGACGTCAGGCGGACGGCGACCGTGCTGCGCTCCACCCAGGCAACCACCGTCACCGAGCACGCCCACAATCTGGCTGCCGATGTTGATTCGAGTGGCCCCTCCATCATCGTCGACATCGAGGAGGATGGCGTTCTCGGCGAGCGCGAGATTGCGCAGTTGGCCGCCATCATGACCGAGGCCGTCCGCAACGCCCTCGAGCACGCACGGGCCAAGGAGGTGCGGATCGAAGGAAAGGTGGATCGCGATCATGTTCTGTTGCGTATCACGGATGACGGCTACGGGTTCGACCCCGAGCCAGAACCCGAGGGCAGATACGGCCTGATCGGCATGCGGGAGCGTGCCAAGGAGATCGGCGCCAATCTGACCGTCGATTCATCCGAGGGTCGCGGGACCGTCGTGACTGTGGCCTGGGACGTGCGGTGAGCCAGCCGATTCGCGTCGTCATTGCCGATGATCACGTTCTCGTCCTCGACGGGCTGCGGCAGGCACTCGACGCGCTTCCCGACATACAGGTCGTCGCCGTCGCCACGACCGGTAACGAGCTGGCGTCTGTCCTCGAGAGAGTCAGGCCGGACGTAATACTCGTTGATATCGAGATGCCGGGCCGCACCGGACTGAGCGTGCTGCGCGACTTGGAAGACCCTCCACCTGCCCTCGTCGTCACCATGCATACCGAGGATGAATACCGAGAGAGGGCTGTCGCTGCCGGCGCTGTCGGGTTTCTGTCCAAAGCCACGCCCCTTCCCGAGCTCGCGGCAGCCGTGAGAGCCGCCAACGATGGGGTGGTTCTGCTGGATGTCGACGACCTCGAATCAGCTCTGGCGCCGTATCGAGAGGCCCGATTGTCCCCGGGCGCCGAATCGCTCACTGCAAGAGAACGCGAGCTGCTGGCGCTGCTCGCCGGGGGAATCTCAGGTACCGATGAGCTTGCCGAGGAGATGTTCATCTCACAAAAGACAGTGAAGAACCACCTGGCGAGCATCTACGAGAAACTCGGGATATCGGATCGAGCCCAGGCCGTCGTCGAGGCCATCCGTCTCGGACTGGATCGACCACAAAGCTGAGACGCAAGTAGCAAGTCGCAAGACCCGAGCAAAATCGGCTGTTCTCGACTTGCGACTTGGGACTCCAAATAGGTCGCCCGGCTCATACAGCCGGGGCGAGGGCTATGCCGATAATCCTTGCAGTGGACCACCCTCGAGGAGGTAAGACATGCTTCGTCTTTGGACGGCCTACCAGAGCCGGTTCATTCAGGATGAAGAAGGTGCCAGCATGGTGGAATACGCCCTGCTCGTTGCACTCATCGCCGTTGTCGTGATCGCAGCTGCCCTGTTCCTTGGCAACGAGATCAGCGGCAAGTTCAGCGAAGTCGGCGACACGCTCGAAGCGACGTAACCGACAACGCGACTAATAAGCAGGAT
>CAXMPL010000201.1:0-9803 GCA_964195125.1 uncultured Kiloniellales bacterium
CTCGCCGAGCGCCGCAAGCATCGGCAAGCAAGCTAGAGGCTCCGCAAGACGGGCGCGATCCGATCTCGGTCTGCGAGACCGTTTGCGGAGCCGTGGCCCTAGCGGGCCGTAGCCAAGAGCGGGAAAACCAGAGGCTCCGCAAAAAAGGCGCGATCCGATCTCTGGGTTAGCGAGGCCATTTTGCGGAGCCGTGGCCCGAGCGGCCCGCCGCAAAGCGGCATGAGCGGGAAAAATGGCAGGCTCAGCAGTAGACGCGATCCGATCTCTGTCGACGAGGTCAGTGCGGAGCCGTGGCCCGAGTGGGCCGCCACGCAATGGCAAGAGCGAGAAACAAAGGCAAAGCGGACGCAACCACCCAGCCTCAACGACCAGAGAGGTCCGCTGAGCCGGGGCCCGAGCGGCCTGCCACGAAGTGGCAAGAGCGGAAAAAGCAGCAGCGCCACCTCTGTTCGAGACGACCGGTCACCAATCGGTGTGCTCTACCGACTCAGCCGTCGGATACGGCGGCGATCGCCTCTTCGTCCTCTTCGTCGCCGGTATCGACTCCATCGACTCCAGGGTCATCGATTCCGACTTCGGCCACCACCGGTGACTTCCACACCGACTCCGCCTCCTCCAACTCCGCGTCTTCGAACTCCACCTCTTCCAACTCCAAGTCACCCGGCTCGGTTTCTAACGGCTCAACCTCGGGCGCCTCCGGTGACTCCGTGGTTGCGTCCGGCGCCTCCTGGACGAGGCTTTCATCTCGCACCGTGTCCACTTCGTCGGTCGTCGGCACGTGGACCGCTGGGCGCACCGGTGCTTGGCGAGCCTGCGCAACCAGGTAGGTCTCTTCGAGCACGATGATCTCGATTCCGCCAACCAGGTCGGAAATGAGGTTATAGATGAGCGCGCCAAGCGTCATAAGTCCGGTCAGCACGATGACGCCGATCACGGTGAGGAGCACGATGACCCTGAAATAGAGCTCACCCTCGGCGTTGAAGACAACGGCGAAATTGGTGAAGAACTCGGTGATCTGGTCGGGGATGCCGCGCTGGATCGCCAGCGACCACATCACCCACACCCCGAGCACGAACACCAACCCGGCGATCGCGTTGAAGATCAACGAAACCTTGAGAACGGTCCATGGATCGATCTTGCGGATGACGCGCCGAACGCGGCGAACTGCCATGGACACGATTGTAGAGATCGGGCCGGTTAAGGCAGATATTTCGCGTACCAAGTCGATGCTGCGTATTGCGACTTGCGATTTGCGACGCCTCAGTCTCCGTTCTTCGGCACCAAGGCAGCAGCCGACAACGTGGCGCCATCCTCCAGGTTTATCACTCTGACACCGGTCGACTCTCGTTTCTGTCGACTGATGTCGCTGACCGCCTGCCGGATGACGATCCCATCGGATGAGATCATGAATACTTCGTCGTCAGCGGTAACGGCCCTGGCTGCGACCAGGCTCCCTCTCACCTTGGTCAGCTTCATCGCCTTGACTCCGAACCCTCCTCGCCTCTGACGCCGAAAGTGCTCCAAGTTGGTCCGTTTGGCGTATCCGCCTGAGGTCATCAGCAGGACCTCGCTTCCCTCTTCGGCGGTGGCGGCGGCCACGACCTCGTCGCCTTCCCTCAGCTTGATCCCTCTCACCCCTTGGGACGCTCGACCCATCGGGCGAGCGTCCTTCTCTGAGAATCGGATCCCTTGTCCGTTCTTGGTGAACATCAGCAAGTCGTTCTCGCCACTCGTTGCTCTGACGGCAACGACCTCGTCGTCGTCTTGGAGCTTGATCGCCACCAGGACCTGGTTCCTCGAGTCGTAGTCGGTGAACTTGGACTTCTTTACCTGCCCTCTCTTGGTGAACATCACCAAATGGCGGTGCATCTCGTAGTCGCGGGTGTCGATCACTGCTTCGATCACTTCGTCGCCGTCCATCGGAAGGACCGATTGGATCAGCACGCCCTTGGCATTCCTGTCCTTGCGTGGGATCTCGTGCGCTCGGACCCGATACACCTTCCCGCGGTTCGTGAAGAACAGGAGGTAGGCATGGGCCGACGTGTGCAGCACGTGCTCGACGACGTCGTCCTCACGCACGGCGGCCCCGCGGATACCGCGTCCGCCCCTTCCTTGCGTCCGATACGTCATCGCCAGGACCGATTTGACGTAGCCCGCTGCGGATACGGTCACCACGAGCTCTTCGTCTGCGATCAGATCTTCCAGGGAAGCCTCCCCGGTGTCCGGGATGATCCGGCTCCTGCGGGCATCTCCGAACTTGTCACGGATAACGTTGAGCTCCTCGCCGATAAGCGCCCGCCGTCTCTCCTCGTTTCCGAGTAGATCCTCCAGCTCGGCGATGAGCTCCTGAAGCTGCTCATGCTCTTCACGCAGCTTGCCTGTTTCAAGCGCAGTGAGCCGGCGCAGCGGCATGTCGAGGATGTGCGTTGCCTGGATTTCGCTGAGTTCGAAGCGCTCCATTAGGGCCTCTTTGGCCGCGCCTACATCCTCGGAAGCCTTGATGATCTCGATCACGTCATCGATGTGATCGAGGGCGATCAGGAGCCCTTGGACGATGTGGGCGCGAGCTTCCGCTTGCGCCAGCCGGAAGCGGCTTCGTCGCTCGATCACCTCCAGCTGATGATCAACGTAGTAATGGACCATCTCGCTGAGGTTCAGCGTCCTTGGCACAGAATCGACGAGAGCGACCTGGTTGACCGAGAAGTTCTCCTCCAGCTGTGTTCCCTTGAATAGCTGGTTGAGTACGACTTGCGGGTTCGCATCCTTCTTCAATTCGAACACCAGTCGGGTCCCGTCGCGGTCGGATTCGTCGCGAAGATCGGAGATCCCTGTGATCGTCTTGTTTCTCACCAGCTCGGCGGTCTTTTCCATGATGCGATCACGCGATACCTGGTACGGGATCTCGGTGGCAACGATCGCTGTGCGCTTTCGTTTCGTTTCGACAACGTCGGTCACCGCTCGCATCTTCACCGAGCCGCGACCGGTCGCAAGCGCGTCTTTTACCCCGTTGACACCGACGATGTGGGCGCCGGTGGGGAAGTCGGGGCCTTTGACGAACTCGGCCAAATCGTCGACAGTGGCGTCCGAATGGTCAAGCGCGTAGATGATTGCGTCGACGACCTCGGTGAGGTTGTGCGGGGGGATGTTTGTGGCCATACCTACGGCGATCCCCGTCGAGCCGTTGACAAGGAGGTTGGGGAACCGGGCCGGCATCACTGCCGGTTCGTCACGCTCTCCTGAGTAGTTTGGGTTCCAGTCCACAGTGTCTTCGCCGATGCCCTCCAGCAGGTGGGCAGCGAGTGGAGCCATCCTCGCCTCGGAATAACGCATCGCTGCCGGTGGGTCATCCACGGTGCCGAAGTTCCCCTGTGGATCGATGAGCGGGTATCGCATGGAGAAGTCCTGACCGAGCCGGACCATGGCGTCATACACCGCTTCCGGCGAGTGTGGGTGGTACCAACCGACCACGTCACCTACGACGCGCGCCGACTTGCGGAACGGGGTGCCGGGTCGGATCCCCGCGTCGTGCATCGCATACAGGATCCGGCGATGCACCGGCTTCAACCCATCGCGCACGTCGGGGAGCGCCCGGGACACGATCACCGACATCGCGTACTCGAGGAACGAGTCCTCCATCTCCCGTGTGATATCGATCTGGGAAACTTGTGGTCTATCAGTCATCATTGTGTCTAGAAATCGAGGAACCGCACGTCGGCGGCGTTTTGCTGGATAAAGCGCCGCCGAGCCTCCACGTCGGTGCCCATCAGCGTGGTAAACGCCTCTTCGGCGAGAAGTTGGTCATCGAGATCGACGCGAAGCAACACCCTGACAGCCGGGTCCATCGTCGTGGCCCACAGCTGATCGGCGTTCATCTCGCCAAGGCCCTTGAAGCGTTGGATGTTCATCTTCTTGCCCTCGTTCTGGGCCTTGATCTCCTCGAGCTCGCCGTCGTTTTTGACCCAGACCGTCTTGGTCCCGATCTTGACCGAGTACAGCGGCGGCTGGGCGATGTAGATGTAACCGGCCTCGATGACCTCGCGCATGTGTCGATAGAAGAACGTCAGCAGCAGCGTCCGGATATGCGCACCATCTACGTCGGCGTCGGTGAGAATGATGATCTTGTGATACCTGGCCTTCTCGATGTCCAGCTCGTCCCCGATGCCGGTGCCGATGCCGGTGATCAACGACTGAACCTCGGTGTTTTGCAGGACCCTGGCAAGTCTGTTCTTCTCGACATTGATGATCTTGCCCCGAATTGGCAAGATCGCCTGGTACTCACTGTCCCTAGCCTGCTTGGCCGATCCGCCTGCCGAGTCTCCCTCGACGATGAACAACTCGGTCACCGCAGCGTCGCGCGATGCGCAATCCGACAGCTTGCCCGGCAGACCACCGGACTCGAGCAGACTCTTTCGCCGCGTCAGATCTCGCGCCTGGCGCGCCGCCAACCTCGCTTTTGCCGCCTGGGTGCTCTTCTCGACGATCCGGCGCCCATCCCCAGGGTGTCGTTCCAGCCACTCCGGAATCGCCTGATTGAGTGCCTTCTCGACAAATGAGCGGATTTCGGTGTTTCCCAGCTTGGTCTTCGTCTGCCCTTCGAATTGTGGTTGGCGCACCTTCACCGATACGACCGCAGTGAGACCCTCGCGCACATCCTCACCGGTCAGATTGGCTTCCTTTTCCTTGACCAAGCCTTTGCTCCGCGCCATGTCGTTGACCGCCCTCGTCAGCGCCTTGCGAAAACCCTCTTCGTGTGTACCGCCCTCATGAGTGTTGATGTTGTTGGCGAAACTGAGCACGGTCTCGTGGTATCCCGACGTCCATTGCATGGCCACCTCGAGCTCCCCATCGGCGGAGCTCTCCTCGAAGTAGGCAACCCGTTTGTGGATTGGATCACGGTTGGCGTTGAGGTGCTGCACGAAGTCGACGATTCCTCCGCTGTATCGAAAGACCTCCTCGACCGGCTCCGGCCCACGTTCGTCGCGAAAGCGCATCTCGAGGCCCTTGTTGAGAAAGGCCATCTCTCGGAGACGGTTCACCACGGTTTTGGCGTCGTAGTCAACGCCGTCGGTGAAAATCTCAGGGTCAGCCCAATACACCACCTGGGTCCCGGTCCGCTTTGCCTCTTTCCCTTTTTTCACCGATCCAACCGGGTCGCCGTACTCATACGCCTGCGACCAGCGGAACCCGTCTCTGACCACATCGACCTCGAGGCGCGAGGCGAGGGCGTTCACCACCGATACGCCTACCCCGTGCAGCCCTCCGGACACGGTGTAGGCCCCCGACTCGAATTTGCCGCCGGCGTGGAGGGTCGTCATCACTGTGTCCAGGGCCGACTCTTTGGTCTTCGGATGTTTTGCGACAGGGATGCCCCGCCCGTTGTCACGGACTCTGACCCCGCCGTCGGCTAGCAGAGATAGCTCGATCCGCGTGCCATAGCCAGCCATTGCCTCGTCGACCGAGTTGTCGACGACCTCCCATATCAGGTGGTGGAGGCCCTTTGGACCGGTCGACCCGATGTACATCGCAGGCCGTCTCCTCACGGCTTCCAGACCCTCAAGGACTTTGATGTCCTTGGCGTCGTAGGACGCGTTCACGTCGCGCTTGGGTTGGGTCACGGAGCTCCTTCGGCCTGCCCCCGCCGAGCTCTGTTGGGGGCGATTTGTACGTCTCTCATTATAGTGTGAATCGGTCGAAATCCCTTGATCGTCAACGGATTTTCCCGCATCGAATCCCTTAGTTTCAAACGTTTTTCCTCGGCGCTTCATGCGGAGCGACACGAATCCGCACATCGTCGACAAGCCCATCTCCGAATCGGTGCGAGATCCATCTCAACAGCTCTCCTGCATCGTGCCTGAGCACGGTGGCATCGGTCCCCGATCGCACCTCGACGAGCAGCACTCTGCCCCGCACTCCCACCGGATCAGCCCTATCTCGCCATCGTTCGGGAGCGATGTCATTCCACTCCTCGACGAGGGTTCCGGCGTCAACGCTGGCGCCCGTACCAACTCGGGAAATGATCGATCCAAGCAATTCGGTGATCTCCTTTGGCTCCCGGTCCGCTCCTCCCGGCCGGTAATATTTCGCTCTCATCTGACGGCACCTCCCTCCACTATCCAGCGTCTCCCATCAACCGGAATGTCATCATCCCTCGCGGTTGTGACAAAAACCTGCCCACTACCGAGCAGGCTGATGACACCCTTTGCCCGTGTTGGGTCGAGTTCGGAAAAAACATCGTCCAAGAGAAGAATCGGCAGGGTTGGGCGCTCTTGGGCGAGGACGCGGTAGGCGCCGATCCTGAGCGAAACCGCGATCGTCCGCTGCTCGCCCTGACTCGCCATCGTTCTCGCCGGGCGTCCCTCCACGACCAACATCGGATCGTCGCGGTGGGGCCCGGCGGTCGTCGTACGCTGATCGAGATCGCGGTCGCGTCTGGCGGCCAAAGCATCGCCGAGCTTCGCCTCCGCTGTAGCGACGTCGTCTCGTAGCGTCGCCCCCCAATTGGCAACGTACTCCCACGTCAGGCTGCCGCTCGCTCCTACCAACCGGTATGCCTCGGCGAGATGAGCATCAAGAGCGTCCAACACTCTGAGCCGGTGGACGAGGACCCTCGCCCCGCTCTCGGTCACCCGGGTGTCCCATGCATCCAGCGTCGTCCGATCAGCGCTCCTGCCCTCTTGTCTCAGCAGCGCGTTGCGCTGTCGCAACACCCGCTCGTATTCCTGCTGATCGGCAGCAGCCTGCGGTCGTAGCTGAGCAGCCAGATCGTCCAGATACCTCCTGCGCAGGCTCGGGCCGCGCTTCACGACGTCGAGGTCGTCCGGCTGGAATGCCACCACGGGAACTTGGGCCAGTACGTCGCGATTTCGTTTGGGGCGTTTTCCGTTCAGCAGGATCGCGCGTCGCCCTTCCTCAGGGATCTCGACCTCGACGCGCACCGAGCCGGACGGTACGGAGAACTCCCCTCGGAGCACCGCGGTCTCAGCGTCGGTGGACACGATGGACTCATCCGGAGTACCACGAAACGACCGCAACAGCCCGAGGTAGGCGATTGCTTCTAACACGCTCGTCTTACCAGCACCATTGTTCCCGACGAGCACGTTCACGCCCGGCGCTGGCTCGAACCGGAGGTTTGCGTAGCATCGGTAACCGCTCAACTCGAGCCAATCCAGTTCCATCTGCCTATGCGGGCGTCGAGGCCGCCGCCTTCACAGACGCACCGGCATGAGGAGATATCGGAACTCGTCCCCGTCGGCACCGTGCAACATTCCTGGCTTGAGAGGGTCGCTGGTCTCCAACACGACCGTATCCCCATGTACTGCCGCAGCACCGTCGGTCAGGTATCGGGTATTGAACGCGATCGTCATCTCGTCACCCTTGTAGGTGCCCTCGATGTGCTCGGTCTCCTCTCCGACCTCCTGACGAACAACGCTGAGCTCCACTCCCCCGTCGTGAAGGTTGAGCCGGACCGGAATATGATCCTCGGCAACAAGAGCAGCTCTCCCCACCGCTTCGAGCAAGGCCCCCTTCGATACTTCCAGCGAGTTGGCGAACTCTTCCGGCAGCAACTGTCGATAGTTGGGGAAGGTGGCGTCGATGATCCGGGCGGTGAGGCGCCCAATCTCAGATGCAAAGGTGGCCTCCCGCTCACCGAGCGTCACCGTCATCGAGCCATCCCCGATCGTCCGCTGAAGTTCACGAAGGGCCCGATACGGAACCAGGCGAGAACCCTTGGCACCAATCGAAGGAACATCCCTCACACCCAGCCGGTATGAATCAGTCGCAACAAGACGCAGTGCTCCTTCGTTCTCCTCGAACAGCACGCCGGTGAGCGTAGGCCGTGCGTCATCACCGGAGGCGGCGGTGCCCACCTGGGTCAGCGCGTCGATCAACACCTTGCCATCTACCTCAACACTATCTCCTTCTGTGCCTTCGGAAACCGCCGGAAAGTCGTCCACATTCATCTCCCGCAGCCGGAACCGTGGACCGTTCCCCGTAATTTCAACCTCTCCATCGGCTGCCGTCATCGATACCGCTCCCTGAGGCAGCTTTCGCACCGCGTCCGCCGCCAGCTTGGCCTGGACGACCGTCGCTCCATCCTCAAGGCCTTCGACCTCGAGGAACGACCGCACCGTCACCTCATTGTCGGTGCCGGTCACCTGTAACCGCCCCCCGCTCACCTCGCAAAGAATTCCCTGCAGGATCGGCAGAGGCGATCGCGTTCCTACAGCTCGGCCGGCCCTGGTGAGGGCATCGGCAAGGTCGTCTCGTTCGGCCCGGATACGCACAGTTGGTTTCTCTTTCTACTTTCTTATTGGGAGTTCAAACGTTAGTGGTAGTAGTAGGGGGTGTGGATTGCGGACAACTCGGAAAAGACACTGCTAGGTATAGGTTTCCCGACCCACATCGTGTGTTGAGAAGTCGATGGTCATCCACAGCCGGTGATTGATCATGCCAGAGGTTGTGGAGAACGGTCATGTTGTCCTCAGCTTCTGACCGAGTTGTGAAACCTCGTCGAAGACTTGCTTGTCGCTCCGCATGAGCGTCTTGATCTTGTCGACGGCATGGATGACCGTTGTGTGGTCCCTGTCTCCAAAAGCCTTGCCTATTTTGGGGAGAGAGAGATCGGTATTTTCTCGACAGAGGTACATAGCGATCTGTCGCGAGCGGGCCAGGGGCTGCTTGCGACTCGGTCCGACGAGATCGGCCGGTGTGGTTGCGAAGTGGTCGGCTGTGACGGCGATGATCCGGTCGGCGGTCGGGGGTGCGGTGTCACGGTGGCGGATCACATCGGCCAGCACTTCCTGGGCCATCGATAACGTGATCTGCTCGTTGGTCAGGGCGGCAAACGCGGTCACCCGAGTGAGCGCACCTTCGAGCTCTCGGATGTTCTGGTGGACGTTTTCTGCAATGTAGGTCATCACGTCTTTCGGAACAGCCGTGGGGGCGAACTCTGCGTTCTTGCGAAGAATGGCGAGGCGGGTTTCCACATCCGGTGTCTGGATGTCGGTGAGCAGACCCCACTCGAACCGGCTGCGAAGGCGGTCTTCGAGGCTGGACAGGCGCTTGGGGTGACGATCCGAGCTGATCACCAGCTGTTTCCCTGCTTCGTACAGGCTGTTGAAGGTGTGGAAGAATTCTTCGAGGATTTGCTCCTTGCCGTCGAAGAACTGCACATCGTCGAGGAGCAGGACGTCGATCGTGCGGTAGCGGTCTTTGAACTCATTCATACGCTTGCGCCGGATGCCGTTGATGAATTCGTTGAAGAATTGCTCGGAGGACACGTAGCGCACGCGTGCCGAGTTATCGATCTCCATCCGGTGGTGGCCTACAGCGTGCAGGAGGTGGGTCTTGCCGAGCCCGGCGTTTGCGTAGATGAACAGCGGGTTGTACTGGCTCCCTGGTTGCTCGGCGACGGCGAGGGCAGCCGCGTTGGCAAATCGATTTGACTGGCCCACGACGAAGTTGTCAAAGGTATATTTCGGAACGAGGCGAGGGCCGGGGGTAGGCGGCAGCGACGGCTCCTGGACGATGGGGAGGCTCGATTGCATCGGTGGCGTGGCTGCTCCGGGGGTCGCCGGGACATCCGTCTCGCGGAAAGCAAACTCGATGCCAATACCGAGAACATCTTGCGCGGTTTGTTCGATGGCCGGGAGATACCGATCTCCCACCCAGCGATAGTGGAACTCGGTGGGGGCAACGACTCGGAGGGTTCCCGACTCGGTCGAAGATTCCAGCGGCTCGATCCAGGTTTGCCATGCCGCCGCAGGGATGCGCCGACGCAATTCCCGGTAGAACGTATCCCA
>CAXMPL010000202.1:0-1788 GCA_964195125.1 uncultured Kiloniellales bacterium
CAGGGTACGGTGAGCACCTCACCCAGACGCTCGTGGTACTCGTGGATGGCCTCTGCTTGCGCACTCGGCGCGTCGGGTGCGATCAAATGGACAAGGCTGATCTCTGCACCCTCGTAGCGCGCGATGTGGTCTGCCATTCCGATCTTGACCGGATCGTATGGACCCCCGGTACCGAGCACCGAGATCGTTCCGATGCTTTCCACCGGTCGATTACGGAGAAAGACCGAGTCGCAGATGAGATGCTCGCGAAGCCATTGCAGATCGCGGGTCACGTCTCTGGTTGTTCGCGAATCCGGGGGAAGGTCGCCGATAAACAGATCGACACCCTCGTTCTCAACATACTGGTGAACGGCCCCGCGCCGGTCCTCGTCGGTGTAGTGAGCCACGGTGACTTCGATGCCGAGCCGGTCGGCCTCAGCTTGGTCCTCCTCGGTGGGGATCAGCTTGGCCGTCGAGGTGTCGAAGTTGATCACGTGGATGTGGCCCCCCGGGGCGACACTGAGCCGCAGAGCAAGTCGGAACAACGTGTGCTGTCTGGCAGGTCGGGTCGGTCGTCTGATGAGGATGGCGATGTGTTGGCGTCCTCCGGAGGCGACCTCTGCGGCGGCTCGCTCGACGAGCCGGTCATCCGCCCTCGCCCGAAGCGCGTCTCGTGCCGCCGACTCCTTGACGGCGCGGCTCCTCCCAAAGGCGCGGTACCAGGCGACCCCAGCGGCGATCAGCAAGATGGCGCCGATGGTGGGGACGATGCCCATCTGGGTGAGGAGCACGATGGATGCGATGATCCCGAAGACTTGGGGGACCGGGTACCAGGGTGAGCGGAACTCCGGTTGATACCACTCCAGGTCGGCTTCGCGAAAGGCGATCAATGCCAGGTTGACGAAGGCAAACACCAGTAGTTGGAACGCGGAGGCGAGCTTGGCGAGCTCGATCAGCGGGAGGGTCAGTACGAGCAGGATCAACACAATTCCGGTGACGATGATTGAGGAATACGGTGCGTGGGATCGATCGCCGACCCTGGCGAAGAAGCCTGGGGCAAGCGAGTTGCGCGCCATAGCGAACGGGTAGCGGGCAGAGGAGATGATCCCGGCGTTCGCCATCGAAACCAATGCGAGCACGGCAACCCCGGCCACCACATAAACCCCCACAGAACCAAGGAACTGCTCGGCTGCTGTGAGCACCGGTGTCTCCGAGCTGGCAAGTTCCGGCGCCGGTGTTACGCCGACCATCACGGCCACGATGGCGGGATAGAGGACCATGGCGATCCCGACCGATGTCAGAATGGCGAGCGGCAGGTTGCGACCCGGTCGCTTCACTTCCTCGGCAACGCTGGCGACTTTGGTCACTCCGATGTAGGACACAAACACGACACCGGTCGCCGACAGCAGGCCCTTGATGCCGTGGGGGAGGAAGGGCTCGTACCGAGCCGGTTCCGTGTGAGGGAATCCGAGCAGGACGAACCCGCCAAGGAGAAGCAACACGACGGTAACGAGGATGGCCTGGAGCCCGGCCGTCTGCTTGACGCCGATCAGGTTCAGCGCCACAAGGACCGCGGCGATGGCAGCGGCAACCAGGCGTTCGGGATGGTGGAAGAAGAACTCGAGGTAGGCGGACAACCCCACCAGGGCGAACGCTGCCTTGAACACGAGCGAGAACCACACACCGAATCCCGCGATGGTTCCCATCAGCGGCCCCATCGCCCGATCGATATAGAGATAAGTTCCGCCCGCCTCCGGCATGGCGGTGGCCATCTCCGATTGCGAGAAGGCAGCCGGCAAAACGACGACT
>CAXMPL010000203.1:0-15165 GCA_964195125.1 uncultured Kiloniellales bacterium
TGGCCGGAAGACGCCAAGGTGCTGGTCCGCATGGGACTCCACGCCGGAGCTGCAACCCGCGGAGGGGACAACTATATCGGCATCGACGTGCACCGTGCGGCTCGTATCGCATCGGCTGCCCATGGAGGGCAGCTCCTTGTCTCCGACACGGTGCGGGCGCTGGCAGAAAACGACCTGCCGGCCGGCACCACGTTGCGCGACATGGGAAATCATCGGCTCAAGGATCTATCGGCGAGCGAGCACCTGTACGAGATAGTGATCGACGATGTCGAATCTGCGTTTCCACCGTTGCACACACTGGAAGCCACGCCGAACAACCTGCCGAGCCAGCTGACGAGCTTCGTCGGCAGGGAGCACGAGATGCAGGAGCTCGCCTCACTCGTATTGACGAATCGTCTCGTCACCATCATGGGACCAGGAGGCGTTGGCAAGACGCGTCTAGCCATCCAATGCGTTGCCGGACTCCTCAGCGATTTTCCTGACGGCGTTTGGCTGATCGATCTCGCCGCAACTTCTCAACCCGAGCTTCTCCCAACGCTGGTGGCCGAACCTCTGGGTGTCCGTGACATCGGCGGGGTGAGCGGCCGCCCGATGAGCGAACTACTGGCCGACTACCTCGCGGAGAAGAAACTGCTCCTGGTGTTGGACAACTGCGAACAAGTAATCGCCGCCACCTCCGAGTTGGCTGAGAATCTGCTCGTGAGCAGTGATCAATTACACATCGCGGCAACCAGTCGCGATGCCCTCGGCGTTCCGGGCGCCACCTTCCATGTGCCGTCACTGCGCATCGAGGACCGGTCAGGAGGCAGAACCGATCACTCGGAGGCGGTTCATCTGTTCATTGATCGCGCCTCCCAGATCAAACCGGACTTCTGGGTGGAAGGCAGCACCGCGGCTGCGGTTGGTGAGATCACACGGCGCCTCGACGGCCTGCCTCTGGCAATCGAGCTGGCAGCCTCGCGGGTCAACGTTCTCACTCCCGAGCAGATCCTGGAGCGGCTCGAAGATCGATTCGCGTTGCTCAGGTCGAGCCGGACTGGAACACCGGCCCGCCACGAGACCCTCCAAGCCACCATGGACTGGAGCTACGACCTGCTCAGCGAGCCGGAACGGGATGCCCTCCATCGGCTGTCGGTCTTCAGCGGCTGGACGCTGGAAGCCGCAGAGGCCGTCCTTGGCGACAGCGCCGATGCCATCGACCTCCTCGGCAGTCTCGTCGACCGGTCTCTCATCGAAGTCAACGTCCAGGGCGGCCATAATCGGTACCGGCTGTTGGAAACGGTGCGGCAATATGCCTTCGCCAAGCTGGTCGAAAACGGCGGCCAGCAGTCCGCCCAAGCCGCCCATGCCGAATACTTCCTCTCCTTGACCGAGGCCGGCGACGACGGGGTGAGAGGTCGAGACCAGGCGGATTGGATCCAACGGCTCAAGGCCGAAAACGACAATGTGCGCGTCGCCATCATCTGGGCAACCGAGACCGAAAATAACGATCTCGCTCTGCGCCTGGTCGCCGCGATGAGCTGGTATTGGTTCATCGACGGCTACTGGCAGGGAATTTTACAGCTGTTCCGGCGCGTCTACGACAAAGCAAGCCACGCCGACCCGTTGCTTCGGGCCAGAGCGGTGTACAAGGCGGGCGGCATCGCGCTCATCTGGGGGTGGTTCGAGGAAATGACACCTCTGATGGAGGAGGCGTACCACACGCTCACTGGGGTGGGGAACGAAGTGGATATCGCATTTGCCACTCACTTCCTCGGAAACATCCACGCCAGCCGGGGCGATGCGGACGCCGGCGCTCTGCTCGAGGCGAGTATCCGGATGTTCGGAGAGTTGGGAGACGACTGGGGACAGGCGTTCGCCCAGCGCTGGACGGGAAGCGCCGTCGAGCTCTCAGGGGATCCCTCCAAGACGCTCGACCACCAGCGTGCCTCGGTCGCTGCCTTCACCCGCATCGGCGACCGATGGGCGGCGTCCTGGATCGCCTTCGTTCTCGGCTTCAACCTCGCTGCGGTCGATGAGCTCGACGAGGCCCGACAGGCTCTGGAGCGGAGCCTGGAGCTGGTCGCGGGCATCGAAGATCACCTGGTGCTGCCCCACGCCAAACGCGGGCTGGCGATGGTGGCGGCGCGAACCGGCCATCCCGAGCTCGCACGGTCCATCCTCGACGAAGCGCTCCCCCTGTACCGACGAATCGGGGATGAGAGCTGCATCGCCATTTGCCACCTCATTCTCGGCGAGCTGGACACTGATGCCAGTGACCACGCTGCGGCTGAGGATCATCTCCAAAAGAGTCTGGACGGATTCTTGCTGCTGGGAAGCAAGGTCGACCTGGCCCCCGTGCTCCGCCGGAGTGCCGAGTTGGCGACGGCGGCGAACGACCATCAGCGAGCCGCCACCCTGATCGGAGCCTCCGAAGCGATGCGGAAGTCGGCAGGCGGAGTGCTCAACGAGCACGATCGGGCCCGGTTCGAGGAGGCAGGGACCAGGACGGAAGCAGCCCTCGGACACAAAGAGTTTGCCGGTCTTGTCGAGAAGGGCGCTGCTTTGAGCTTCGAGGATGTGATCGCATACGCCCGAGCCACGTGAAGCCGACATAAATCCTTACAATCGGAGGTGGACATGCTGAAGCGAAACGCTTGGAGGTTCCTGCTCGTCCCCACGGTGATCATCGTTCTGTTCGGCATCGGCGACGTCGTCCGCGGCACCGACGCCGATCCGGCCATCGTCGAGGGGCTGTCCGGGCTCACCGTAGACGAGATCGCAGCCGCCAGCCCCGAAGCCGTCGACGTGATCGACGCATTGACCCGGGCTCAGGGGATGCTGCTGGTGTGGTTCGGCATCGCGCTGACCGCGATCGTCTGGTTCGCCTATCGCGACTGGCAGCGATGGGCGTGGTGGACGCTGTGGGTCCTCCCGCTGTGGGCCTTGGGGGTCTCAATCTTCTTCCTGCTCCAGGACCGGCCGGAGGGTGCAGCCATTCCCCCACCCATGGTGTCGGGCTTCGCGTTCTTCGCCTATGGCGCCTTCTGGTTAGCGGTGAGCTACCGCGGCTTCGCAACCGGCTCGCATCCAGACTGACGACTCGGTCACGCCACCCCTATAGGGGTTCACAGATCGGGACAGTATGACCCGGCCATGATGAGAATCCGGTCCTCGCGGGCGCAGCCTCACAGCCGGGTCAGTCGAGGCAGAACGTGGTCACCTCGACGACACCGACCACCATGTCGCCGTACTGGTAGAAGTAGGCGGTGGCGAACTCTTCGGCGTCCGATTGATTAGCGAAGTACAGGCTGACCGCGATCGTGCTCGGATCCAGGCCGAGCGCCCCCGCTGCGTCGACATCGCAGGCCAGCTCGCCCTCCCCGAATGCCAGGTAACCGAGGTCGTCAAGTCGGTCAAACGCCGTGATGCGGGCCGCAGCATAGTCGGGGACGGTGTTGGCCACGAGGTACACGCCCCAGGCCGAGCCGCCGTGGCTGGGAGCGATCTCCGCTGGGAAGAAACCGGGCTGGAAGCACGCTTCGGCCGACTGCGGACCTTCGTGCCCGCCGATATCCACGGCACTGACCTTGTAGCAGTTGCCTGGCTTGACTGCGGCCTCCGGGCGCGGGAAGTCGAGATAGGAATTCGTCCCAGCGGGGATGGTGGCAACCTGGCCGTAGGCGCCACCGGCGTTCTCGGCGTAGTAGACCTCGTAGGAGCCGAGGTCGGGTGCCGTGCTCGGCGACCATGTAACCATCATTTCCAGGCTCCCGCCTCCGGTACCAACGGCGACGCCGGTCACGGCGTCGGGAGGATCATCGGGAACCGTGCTCGAGGTGGTGGTGGTCTCGGCCAGGGTGGTGGTCGTCTCGGCTGCCGTCGTGGTCGTCTCCGCCGTCGTGGTGGTCGTCTCGACCATGGTGGTCGTCGTCGTCGCTGCAGCGTCGCCGCCGTCGTCATCCCTCAGCAGCAGAAGCAACAGCAACAAAAGGAGGAGCAGGGCGATGATCCCGCCGATCCCGAGCGCCACGTACCGAAACCACTTGTTTTCCATCGCCCGCCCACCCTACCCGCCGCCTGGTCGGTGCCTGTGTGCCGCCGTGCGCGGGTTCACAGATCGAGACAATGCAACTCGCACCGGGATCGATCTAGGAGCCCCCTTCGGTCATCGGGCGCACGTCGAGAGCGGTATCGAGTTCGTCGGGAGGCAGCACCTCCATCTCCAGGGCGATCTCACGGACGCCCCGACCCTCCTGAAAAGCCCTCTTGGTGATCTCGGCCGCCTTGTCGTAGCCGATGTGCGGCACCAGAGCGGTGGCGATGATCGCGTTCTGATCGAGCAGGAACGCGGCCCGCTCCTCGTTGGCCACGATGCCATCGACCGTCTTTTCCTGCAACACACGTGACCCGTTGGCGAGTAGCTCGATCGACTCCAGCATGGCGTGCGCCATGACCGGCATCATCACGTTGAGCTCGAAGTTGCCGTTGGCTGCGCCCCAGGTGATTGTGGCGTCGTTTCCGAACACCCGGGCCGCGATCATCATCACCGCCTCCGGGATCACCGGGTTCACCTTGCCGGGCATGATCGACGACCCTGGCTGTAGCGACGGCAGTGTGATCTCACCGATGGCGTTGCGAGGACCGGATGACAACCAACGCAGGTCGTTGGCGACTTTGAACAGTGACGTCGCCACCGTCTTCAGAGCGCCCGAGGCATTGACATAGGCATCCTTGGCCGCCTGGGCCTCGAAATGGTTGCCCGCTTCGCGGAACTCGTATCCGGAGCGGCGGGTCATGATCTCGATGCTGCCTGCGGCGAATCCCTCGGGAGCGTTGATCCCGGTTCCAACGGCGGTTCCGCCCAGGGCCAGCTCGAGCAACTCGACCTCGGCGGCCGTGATCCGTCCGATACCTTTGGCGATCTGCGCCGCGTACCCTGAGAACTCCTGGCCGAGCCGAATCGGCGTCGCGTCCTGGAGATGGGTGCGGCCCGACTTGAGCACGTCGTCGAACTCCTCAGCCTTCGCCGCCAGGCTCTCCTGCAGAGTGCCAAGCGCCGGGAGCAGATCCTCCTCGATCGATGCCACCGCAGCCACGTGCATCGCGGTAGGGATGACATCATTGGACGACTGACTGGCGTTTACCTGGTCGTTCGGATGCACCAGCTTGGACCCGAGGTCGTCACCCAGGATCTCGGCAGCCCGGTTGGCCAGCACCTCGTTGGCGTTCATGTTGGTCGAGGTTCCGGAACCGGTCTGGAAGATATCGACCACGAACTGGTCGTCGAACTTGCCGGCCATCATCTCCTCGCCTGCGGTGACGATGGCTTCGGCCACTTTGGCATCAACGACGCCGAGAGAGGCGTTCATCTCGGCCGCAGACGCCTTGATCAACCCGAGCGCCCAAACGAACCGGCGTCCGAATCGAAGGTCGGAGATCGGGAAGTTCTCCACCGCCCGCTGCGTACTGGCGCCGTAGTAAGCGTCGTCGGGAACGGCGACCTCGCCCATGGAGTCACGTTCGATACGCATTGTTTGCCTTCCTCATGAGTCTCTCTGAGGTTACCGCTGAGTCGCTAGTTGCCAGCTACCAGTTGCCAGTTACCAGTCGCCAGTTGTGGGCTGGCTTCCTGATAACTGGTCACTGACAACTGGTCACTTTCCACCGCTCACTCCGTGCAGGGCGAGCTCCACCGCTGGGGGGAACACCCTGGCGAGGTCGCCCTCGATGCGGAGCGTCACCAACGGCAGGCCGTCGTGCTCGGTGGGACCCTGGTTCACGATGACATAGGGTGCACCCGACATCGCCGCCTCCAGTGGCACGTCGGCCGCCGGCGTCACCGACAGAGTCGACCCGAGGGAGATGACCAGATCGGCCTGCCTTGCCGAATCGAACGCTCTGGCGACGTCGATGGCCCGGAGCTGCTGCCCGAAGGAGATCGTCGCCGTCTTGAGGAACCCGCCGCAGTGACAAACCGGTGACTCGCCGGTCTCGGCGAACCGGGCCAGATGAGCCCCGGGGTCGCTGCGCTCGTGGCACGACTGGCATTCGATCTCACGGGCCGTCCCGTGGATCTCGACGAGGAGGCTGGATGTGGTACCGGCCTCGCTATGGAGCCCGTCGATGTTCTGGGTCACCACAAGCTCCACCTTTCCCGCGCGCTCCAGATCGACAACGGCGCGGTGACTTGCGTTGGGAGCCGCAGCTTCCAATATCTCTGTGCCTTCCGCCTTCTGCTGCCAGTACTCGGCCCTGGCGTCCGCGTCGGTCATGAAGGCCTGATAGAAGATCGGGGTCCTCGTCTTCCACACACCCTGTGGGCCCCGGAAGTCGGGGATGCCGCTCGCGGTCGAGATACCGGCACCGGTAAACACCAGGATGTGATCGGCCCCACGGATCAGCTCGGCGAGAGGGCCGATGCCCTCTGCGGGCCCGACTGACGAAGTCATGTGCCGATTATGGACAGTGGCAAGTCGTAAGTCGCAAGTCGCAGACCCCAAGAAGCCCGGTTGTCAAAGCTTCAGAAGTCGGTTGGGTCGCGCAGACCGGGCTGCTCGTCTAGCTCGGATGCCGTGCAGTTGGGGAATCCGAAGACGAAGCCATGGCGATCAGGAACAGCACGATGACTGCGAGCAACGCGAGGAAGGCGACCAGCAGCGTCGTGCTTCCAGGGGTGAGGTCGTCTGCCATGTCGCTCCGTCATAACTCGATTCACAGAGGATGGGTTGTTCTCTGGGTATCGGACGAAAGCTGCTATTTCCTGATAGCAATGTTTTCGCGAAGCTGAGCCGGAGGCTCCGCAAATGCGGCGCGATCCGGTCTATGTCGGCGAGACCCTTTGCGGAGCCGTGGCCCGAGCGGCCCGCCGCGCAGCGGCAAGAGCGGGAAAAATGGTTTCACTTCTGTCGAGGACCGGTCGCCTATCGGTGCCCGGCCTACGTACAGGGCTACTGGCTCTAATAAAGAGGATACGATCGAGTCGATCCTGACCGGAGCCCGGGGACCGGGAACCAGCTACTTGGTCTTGTAACCCTCCGCCTCCAGGCGTTCGGCCACCTCACGCCCGCCGGATTCGACGATCCGGCCGTCGACCAGGACATGGATCCGATCGACGGTCATGTAGCGCAGGATCCTGCTGTAGTGCGTGATGACCAGGACGCCTCGCTCCGGGCTGCGCAGGGATTCGACCATATCGGCCACGTCACGAACCGCATCCACGTCGAGGCCGGAGTCGATCTCGTCGAGAATCGCCACGGTCGGGGCAGCCACAGCCAGCTGATACATCTCGGAGCGTTTCTTCTCTCCGCCGGAAAGCCCGACATTCACAAACCGATCCAGGAATGGCAACATCCGCATCGCTTCGGCGGCTTCGTGCGCTCGGACCTCGACATCGGCGGCGTCGGAGGCGTCCTCCATCTCGTTGGTCAGCTCCTCGAGCGAGATCCCGGGCAGCGCAACCGGGTACTGGAACGCATGAAACAATCCGGACCGGGCCCGTTCGTGGACCGACAACCCGATGATGTCAACTCCGTCGACCAGCGCAGAGCCCGTGACTGCGTAGTCTTCGTTACCGGTGAGCACGTGGGCCAGTGTCGATTTTCCAGATCCGTTCGGACCCATCAACGCATGTATCTCACCGAACGGCACCGCGAGATCGATCCCGTTCAAAATCCGATGGTCGCCGAGGCTTGCAGTAAGCCCTTCGATCTGAAGTGCGTCGGCCGTCACGGCGAATCCTCTGCCACCGTCAGATAGACATAACCGTCACGCACCTCGATGGGAAACACCTGGACCGGTGACGTCGCCGGCAGCCCCTTTGCCTCGCCGGTCACCAAATCGAACGGCGAGCCGTGCCGCGGGCACTCCACCTCCCCGTCGAAGATTTCGCCCTCGGACAGCGATGCCCTGGCGTGGCTGCACCGATCACTCAGGGCGTGAACCTCGTCGCCGATACGGAACACGGCGATCTCCGACTCACCGATTTCGACCCTCACCCCGCGACCGTCCGGGAGATCATCGAGTGCGCCAATCTTGACCTCCATCACACCCTGCCTGCAACCTGGGCGGCGACGAACTTGTTGTTGATCCACTCTCGAACCGGGCCGGCGATCTCGGCCTGGGGGAGCTTCAGCAGCGCCTCCTCGAAGAACCCGTGAACCTGAAGCCGGTCGGCCCGCTGCTCGCCGATACCGCGGCTCATCAGGTAGTAGCGCTGGCCGGCATCCAGGGGGCCGACCGTGGATCCGTGACCACATCGTACGTCGTTGGCGAGGATCTCGAGATTGGGAACGGACTGTGCCGACGCCCCATCGGAGAGGATGAGGTTTCGATTGGTCTGGAACGCCTCAGTCTTCTGGCCGGACTCTTCGATCCGGATCATCCCGGTGAACACCGATCGCGCCTCGTCCTCGACCGCCCCCTTCAAGAACATGTCGGAACGCGTGTTGGTCCCGATATGACGCATGAAGTAGCGGTAGTCGAGGGTCTGGTCCTTGTCGCCGAAATAGGCGCCGACGATGTTTGCCGACGAGCCGCGCCCTTCCATCCGGACGTCGAGATGCAGCCTTGCCAGCTTGCCGCCAAGACCAATCTCGGCGAACCGGAGGGCAGCGTCGCGCCCGACAACCGCGTTGGCGTTGCCGATCGCTTGGGTGGCGTACCCCCAGTTCTGCACCACGGTGACCGAGAGGTTGGCGTTATCACCGAGGGCGGCGGCGATCTGGGGAACCACGATGAGGTCATCCTCCTGGCGGGACCGCAAATGGACCACGATCGATGCCTCACCTCCTTCATCGACGGCGATGACGATCCGGGGAAACGAAGTGGATCCGGGCTTGGTGGCCTGGGTCTCCAGGTAGATCACGCCGGGGGCCACCGTACCCTTCTGGACGTGGACGAACGCACCGTCGCCGCCGAAGGCCGTCGCCGCCAGGGCGAACCGGTCCTCGAGGTCGGCGAGGCCGGCGCCCGTCACCACCGACTCGACCAGGTCTGGTTCGGTGCTCGAGGACCGATCCAGCGACGCGACCGTGACCCCCGCGGCCTCGACATCATCACCGACCCAGTAGCCGTCGACGACCCTGCCGGCCACTGCCGGGTGGGACGCCTCGAAAAGCGGATCGCCATCGAGTGGTACACCGGGCTCGAGGGCGGGCGCATAGTCGTCGAGGTCGAAGCCGAGCTCGACGTAGCGCCATATCTCCTCGGACTCGTCCGGCATAGACGTGGCGAGGTAGGCGTCGTGGGCGGCGGAGCGGGCGGCGGCACGCCACGGAGCGTCGTTAGCTCCGGCAGCACTGACGGCGTCGTGATCGAAGCGGGGCACGGGATCCTCTGGTCGGGAACGCACCGGAAGGGTAGGAATCGTCATGCGCTAAAGAGGCTCCGCAAATAGGAAAAGATCCGGTCAGTATCGGCAAAGCCATTCGTGGAGCCGTGGCCCGACCGGGCCGTAGCCAAGAGCGGGAAACCAGAGGCTCCGCAATAGGGCGCGATGCGGTCTTTTTGAAAAAGACATCTGCGGAGCCGTGGCCCGAGCGGCCCGCCGCGGAGCGGCAAGAGCGGGAAAATGGCTCCACTTCTTTCGAGACGACCGGTCACCGATCGGTGCGCCCTTTAATCGCCACCGGCTAGTCGCGTAGCTGGAACGGCCAGCTCGCTAGCCCTCGAGAAAACCGCATCGAGCATTTCCTCGGTGAGCTTCCCGGTGAAAGTGTTCTGTTGGCTGGGGTGATACGAAGCGATCACAACCAGGCCGTCGGAAATCCTCACCTCGCTCCCGTGGGCGAATGCGGGCCGCGGCCGAGGCATCGAAAGGCCACGATCGGTCAGATACCACCACACCGACCGATACGCATAGTCGCCGAGGGCAACGAACACGGCGGGATCGAGCAGGTCGAGCTCGGCATCGAACCAGGACCTACAGTTGTCACGCTCCTCGATCGTCGGCTTGTTCCCCGGCGGAGCACAGCGCACCGGAGCGGTGACCCACGCCCCCGACAGCACCAGCCCGTCGCCGATGCGAATCGACGTCGGTTGACTGGCGAGCCCGGCACGGAACATTGCCCGATACAGCCAGTCACCGCTTCGATCGCCAGTGAACATGCGCCCGGTTCGGTTGGCACCATGGGCGGCAGGAGCGAGCCCGACAACGACAATGCGAGCCGCAGGGTCCCCGAATCCTGGTACCGGCCGACCCCAGTACTCCTCCTCAGCGAACGCCGCTCGCTTCTCTGTGGCGACCTGCTCACGCCATTGCACCAGACGTGGGCAGCGCCGACACCCGGCGATCGACTCGGCGAGACCAGCCAGCTCCTCGCTGGTGCTCATTCGGGCGCGGACCGATCGGCTGCGCCGCGGTCTCTCATTGGCCAAGAGGCTCCGCAAAATAATGCGCGATCCCGTCTGTGTCGACGGGGCCATTTTGCGGAGCCGTGGCCCGAGCGGCCCGCCGCGAAGCGGCAAGAGCGGAAAAAATGGCGCTCCGCAAAAAAGTGCGCGATCCCGTCTGAGCCGACGGGGCCATTTGCGGAGCCGTGGCCCGAGCGGCCCGCCGCGAAGCGGCAAGAGCGGGAAATCGCTCCACCTCTGTAGAGACGACCGGTCACCTATCGGTGCCCGCTGCGAGAAGGATTTCGGTTGAATACGACGCGCTGTTCGACCACAGCATCCACCCCATATCCCGGGTGGCGGCGGCGCGCTGGACCTCGACGACATCGTCGACGCTGATCGCCCAGGTCTGCAGCCACGGCCGGAGATAGGCGAAGCCCTCCAGCCTCGACACTCCGCTGGCCAGGGCAGTATCGACGACCTCGACGGCGTGGTCGTCCGGGTCGGCAAACCCCTTCCAGCCCGAGCCGTAGTTGGTCGAGTACAGCATCGGGCTCAGCACGTCGATGGTCCGTGACATCCGGCCCGGCCGCTGCCCAACGCCTTCATCGGTGCTCGACTCGAGGGTGATGCCGAGCACGTTGGCCCCCACGGCACAACCGAGCGGGCTCAGCACCGAGTACGCCCTCCCCAGGAACTGGATAATCGAATCGACCCGGTTCTCCTCGTTGTACTCAGCGTCGAAGACGGCAACCGACAGGTCCCCGCCGAACGGGAACGACGCAAAGTCGAACTGGACCTCGTCGAATCCCGCTCGACACGCCTCTTCGGCGAGCGCGATCGGGTACTCGTAGGAGACCGGATCGGAGGGATCCATCCAGGCCTCGTCCGCGGTGGAGCGCCACACCTCTCGGGTCTCCTCGTTGAGAACGGCATGATCCGGGTCGGCCTCCGCCGACGGCGTGTCCTGGAAGGCGACGATCCTGGCGATCTTGTAGATGCCGGCCTCATCCATGTCCTGGACTACCTCGGCAAGGTCGAAGAGGCGAGTAACGGCCCCAATCGTGTGCGCCTCAGCGATCGAGGTGTCGTAGAACACCGTTCCGAACTCGTCCTTGATGTCGACGACGAAGGCGTTCACCCCGGTGTTGTTCGCCATCGCCAGCAGATCTGCCCAGCGCCCGGGATCGCCGGGTGCTCTACCCCCTACCCGGACGCCGATAACGTCGACCGGATCCATCGCGATGTCGATCTCGTCTGTCGCGCCGTCCCAGGCGAGCACCCGATCGTTCCAGGCGGGCCGCTCCAGTTCCAGGTTCCCGGGAACCGCCCGGCCGATTTCGAACAGCCCGTCGTCGTTGGTCACGTCGACGCCAGCGCCGAGTCGCACCCTGGTCCCTGGCAGGGGCAACCCATTGTTGGTGGTGACCCGGCCCCGAAGAATGACCGGCTCGAGCCGCACCTCGATCCGCTCTCCCGCAGGCGGCTCTTCATAGATGGACGTCCACGGCGCAAATCCGGGCTTGGACACAGTCAGGCTGATCTCCTTGCCCGGCCATATGAAGGATCGCTCCGTCGGGGTGGTTCCCGGGCGAAGCAGAATCTCGTCTACCGTCACCGCAGCACCGATCTCGGACAGGTCGTCGCCGGCAAGCACGACAACCTCGATCGTCGGCGGGCCCATCTCCGGCGGCCTGACACCGGACACGTCGAGGGGCGCTGGTCCGGTGCACGACGTCGCGACCACGGCGAGCGCGGTGCTGAGAGCAACAATGACGGGGCGGTAAGCAATGGCTTGCATCGAGACCTGTTCAGGGTACCGACCTATTGCCGGATGCGTACCTGCGTGATAGGTTCGTGCGGCCATACCGGAAGGGCGGGGCGATGGACGCTGCTCGTGCTGCCGGCGATGCGGTCGGCCGCTACCTGGGCGAGGTATCGAGTCACAGCCTGCTTGATGCGGACGAGGAGGTACACCTCGCCCGCCAGATGGAAGCAGGCCGTCGGGCACAGCAACGCCTAGACGAGGTGGTAGGCATCGACGCCGCCGAGCGCGCCGCCCTTTACGGTGCCATTCACGAGGGCGACGAAGCAAAGGCAACGTTTATCCGGTCGAATCTGCGTCTCGTGGTATCGATCGCCAAGCGCTACACAGGTCGCGGCCTTGACCTCCTCGACCTGATCCAGGAGGGCAACCTGGGGCTGATCCGGGCAGTTGAGAAGTTCGACTGGCGCAAAGGGTTCAAGTTCTCAACGTACGCCACCTGGTGGATCCGCCAGTCGATCACCAGGGGACTAGGGAACCAGGGCAGGACGATCCGGCTGCCGGTGCACATGATCGATGTGGTGCGCACCGTCCAGGAGACCGACCTGACGCTCCAGGAACGTTATAGGCGGCGGCCGACCGTCAAAGAGATCGCCGTGGCAAGCGGGCTCGACGAAGAGCAGGTGATCATCGCCAAGACCGCTCCCGGCGAGACGGTGTCGCTCGATCGGCCGGTGAGTAAGGACGGCGACGCCCAGCTTGGGGACTTCGTGAAGGACGAGCGCACGCCTGACCCGTTCAACGCCGCCGCCGAGATCGTCCGGTGCGAAGAGGTGGCGAGGGCCCTCGCCATGCTCGACGAGCGCGAGGGCTGGGTCCTCATGATGCGCTACGGGATCGGCGGTGGCAGCCCGCGGACCCTGTCCGATGTCGGGACTGCGCTCGGCGTCACCAGGGAAAGAGTGCGACAGATCGAGACCAGGGCCCTGAACAAGCTGCGAGACCCAGGTGCGGTGCTGGATCTACGGTCTTTGTTGTAGGCCTTCCCGGCTAAAAGAGCCGGAGCACGTCGCTGTCGGCGCCTGCTAGCTGCTCGTAGTCGACCTCGCGCCAACCGATGCCGCGATCCTCGGCCAGGGTTCGCGCCTGCGGCCGTACGATCTGGGCGGCAAGCAGCCCGCGAACAGGAGCCAACCGGTCATCTCGATTGAGGAACTCGAGATACCGGGTCAGCTGCTCGACACCGTCGATCTCGCCGCGCCGCTTCACCTCCACGGCGACCGTGACCCCGCCGGCGTCCCGGCACAGCAAGTCCACCGGTCCGACTGGGGTCGGATACTCGCGCCGGATGAGGGTCATCCCCTGCTCCAGCGTCCCTGGGTGTTCGGCGAGGAGCCGCTGCAACTCGAGCTCGACGGCGTCCTTCTGCAAACCGGGGTCCTCACCGAGCTCGATCTCGGTGTCGAAATGCACCTCGTGGAGATTCACGGTCAGCTGCTCCCCCTTGCCGTTGGTGATCAGCCAGCGGTCCTCCTCCTCAATGAGGTGGTTTGGCGTGGTCATCCAGTTGAGCGGCTTGCCGCTGGTGTCGGCATGGACGAGCACGGTGCCATCCGCCTTGACGACGATGAGGCGACGGGCCCGAGGAAGATGGGCGTTCAGCCGCCCCTCATAGTCGACGGTGCAATCGGCAACAATGATTCGCATCGGGTGGCAGCGTACCGGTAGTTTGCTCCCCCCTCAGGGGGGAGTCCCGACCGCAGGGAGGGGAGGGGGGTCAGACCGTGATCGCGGCAACCCCTTGACCCCCTCCGTCCCGCCGGCTCCGCCGGCGGTCCACCTCCCCCTGAGGGGGAGGCAAGTGGTTATCCGACCGAGCCCTCCATCGCCAGCTCGATGAGGCGGTTGAGCTCGACGGCGTACTCCATCGGGAGCTCCTTGACGATGGGTTCGATAAACCCGGCCACCACCATGGCCGTGGCCTGCTCTTCGCTGAGCCCGCGGCTCCTCAGGTAGAAGAGCTGGTCCTCACCAATCTTGGAAACCGTGGCCTCGTGACCGATGTCGACGTTGGACTCTTCGATCTCCATGTACGGATAGGTATCGGAGCGCGAGTCCTCATCGAGGATGAGCGCGTCGCAGCGAACAAACGACTTGACATTCTCCGCACCGGGCTCGACGCGTACCAGGCCCCGATAGCCGGCACGGCCCCCGCCCTTCGACACCGACTTCGACGTGATCAGCGATGTGGTGTTGGGGGCGACGTGGACCATCTTGGCTCCGGCGTCCTGGTGCTGGCCGGTGTTGGCGAAGGCGATCGAGAGCACCTCACCGTGGGCGCCTTCCTCCATCAGCCACACCGCAGGATACTTGGAGGTGAGCCCGCTACCCAGGTTGCCGTCGACCCACTCCATGGTGGCGTTGCGATAGGCAACGGCGCGCTTGGTAACCAAGTTGTATACGTTGTTTGACCAGTTCTGGATCGTGGTGTAGCGGCACCGGCCGTTCTCCTTGACGATGATCTCGACCACTGCACAGTGCAGCGAGTCGGTCGAGTACACCGGCGCCGAGCACCCCTCGACGTAGTGCACATAGGCGCCCTCGTCGACGATGATCAGCGTCCGCTCGAACTGCCCCATATTCTCGGCGTTGATCCTGAAGTAGGCCTGGAGCGGCTCGTCGACGTGCACACCGGGCGGCACGTAAATGAATGACCCACCCGACCACACCGCCGAGTTGAGGGCGGCGAACTTGTTGTCGTTGGGCGGGATAATCGTGGCGAAGTACTCCCGAACCAGCTCTGGATGTTCGCGGACGGCCGTGTCCATGTCGGTGAAGATCACGCCCATCTCCTCGAGGTCCTCGCGATTGCGGTGGTAGACGACCTCGCTCTCGTACTGGGCGCTGACCCCGGCAAGGTACTTGCGCTCGGCCTCAGGGATGCCCAGCTTCTCGTAGGTTTCCTTGATCGACTCCGGGACCATGTCCCAGTCCTCAACCTGACCCTCGGTCGGCTTGATGTAGTAGTAGATATCGTCGAAGTCGATGTTCTCCAGCTTCCCGTCGCCCGGCCACATGGGCACGGGTTT